>JAYUBX010000506.1:0-12409 GCA_043740665.1 Candidatus Neomicrothrix sp. | reverse complement strand
GGGCCACGCCGGACCGGTAGTGGGATCGGTGGCGAGCAGATGGCCGCTGCGTGAGGCAGACTCACGAGGACGACGCTGATCCCGGGGAAGGAGGAGCATCCATGGCCCGAGACGTAGGACAGTTGTATTCGGTGGCCAGGGCGGTCCTTGACCCGGTGTTCTCGTTCCTCTGGAAGATCGAGGTCGAGGGACTCGATCGGCTGCCGGCCGACGGTGGGGCCATCATGGCACCCAACCACCTCTCGGTCATCGACCACTTCGTGCTGGCGACCGCGCTTCCCCGACGCATCACCTATGTCGGCAAGGGTGAATACATGGACAGCTGGAAGACCAAGTACATCTTCCCGGCCCTGGGCATGATCCCGATTGATCGATCGGGCGGGTCGGCGGCCCAGGCCGCGCTCGATGCGGCGGCCGGGGTCCTCGAGGCGGGCGAGCTGTTCGGCATCTATCCCGAAGGCACCCGGTCACGCGACGGCAAGCTGCACAAGGGCCATACCGGTGCCGCCCGTCTCGCCCTGCGCACGGGGTGCCCGATCTATCCGGTCGGCCTGCAGGGCACGCTCGAGGTCCAGCCGCCCGACGCGTCGATGCCGTCGCCGTTCAAGGTCATGCGGGTGCGCATCGGTCGGCCGGTATCGGTGGCGCGCTATCTCGATCGGGCTGACGATCGCTTGGTGTTGCGGCAGATCATCGACGAGGTCATGTTCGAGATCCGCGAGCTGTCGGGCCAGCAGTATGTCGACACCTACGCCACCAAGAAGAGCGAAGAATTGCCGGCCGGGACGGCCGTCATCGGTGGCCCGAGCACGAACGGTCACGCCAACGGCTCGGCGAACGGCCACCGCAACGGTATCGATCCGGCTCGCGAAACGGCTTCTGGGCAGGGCTCCACGCCCCGATAGGCTCGCCGCCCTATGGCCGACGAGATCACTATCACGCTGCCCGACGGATCCGCCCGATCGCTGCTCGACGGAGCCACGGCGGGCGACCTGGCGGCATCGATCGGTTCGCGGTTAGCCAAGGCGGCCGTCATCGCCAGCGTGAATGGCATCGAGCGAGACCTCACGTGGGCGCTGGCCGACGGCGATGATGTGGCGGTCGTGGTCGAGGAGAGCGATCGTGGATTGTTCACGTTGCGCCACTCGACCACGCACGTGTTGGCCCAGGCGGTGCTCGACCTGTTTCCCGGTGCCACCTTTGCCATCGGGCCGCCCATCGAGGACGGCTTCTACTACGACTTCCAGCTGCCCAACGGCGCCACGTTCAATCCTGATGATCTCGAACGGCTCGACGGGCGCATGCGCGAGATCATCGCCGACCGTCAGCCCTTCGTGCGCGACGAGATCTCTGAAACGCTGGCCCTCGAGCTGTTCAAGGACCATCCGTTCAAGCTCGAGATCATCAAGGGGCAGGCCGACGATCCCATGTCGGCCACCGAGACCGGCCTGGTTCGCACCTACGAGAACCCGCCCAACTTCGTCGACCTGTGCCGTGGCCCCCACGTGCCGCACACCGGCCGGTTGGGGCACTTCAAGCTGATGCGGGTCGCCGGTGCCTATTGGCGGGGCGACGAGAAGAACCCGATGCTGCAGCGCATCTACGGCACTGCATGGGCATCGAAGAAGGATCTGGCGGCCTACCTCGTCCGGCTCGAAGAGGCCGAGAAGCGCGACCATCGCAAGCTGGGCGCCGAGCTCGATCTGTTCTCGTTTCCTGACGAGATCGGCTCGGGGTTGGCCGTCTTTCATCCCAAGGGAGGCATAATCCGTCGCCTGATGGAGGACTACAGCCGTCAGCGCCACGAGCAGGCCGGCTATGAGTTCGTCTATTCGCCCCACATCACCAAGGCGAACCTGTTCGAGACGTCGGGCCACCTCGACTGGTATGCCGATGGCATGTTCCCGCCCATGGAACTCGACGGCGGCACGGAGTACTACCTCAAGCCGATGAACTGCCCGTTCCACATCCTGATCTATCAGAGCGGCCAGAAGTCCTACCGAGATCTGCCCCTGCGGTACTTCGAGTTCGGCACCGTCTACCGCTACGAGAAGTCGGGAGTCGTCCATGGACTCACCCGCGTCCGGGGCATGACCCAAGACGATGCCCACCTGTTCTGCACCAAAGATCAGATGGCCGACGAGCTCACCTCGACGCTGCACTTCGTGCTCGATCTGCTGCGCGACTACGGCCTCGACGACTTCTACCTCGAGCTGTCGACCCGTCCACCCACCAAGGCGGTCGGGTCCGAGGACGAGTGGGCCGAGGCCACCGAGGCCCTGCGCACCGTGGCCGAGAGCATGGACCTCGAGCTGGTGCTGGACGATGGCGGCGGCGCGTTCTATGGCCCCAAGATCTCGGTGCAGGCCCGTGACGCCATCGGGCGCACCTGGCAGATGTCGACCATCCAGCTCGACTTCCAGCTGCCCCAGCGGTTCGACATGACCTACATCGGTCCCGACGGCCAACCCCACGCGCCGATCATGATCCATCGGGCCCTGTTCGGGTCAATCGAGCGGTTCTTCGCGGTGCTGGTCGAGCACTACGCCGGCGCGTTCCCGGCCTGGCTGGCCCCGGTGCAGGTTCGGGTGTTGCCGGTGCGTGACGATCACGATGTCTATGCCCGTCGCTTGGTCGATCGGCTGCGGGCTGAGGGCTACCGGGCCGACATGGCCGAGGCCGACGAGAAGCTGGGCAACCGCATCCGCAAAGCCAAGGTCGAGAAGCTGCCCTACGTGCTGGTGGTCGGCGACGACGATGTCGAGCGCTCAACCGTGGGTGTCAACCCGCGGGGCGGCGAGGTCGAGCGCGGTGTGGCGGTCGACGCCTTCATCGATCGGCTGGCGGCCGACGTCACCGGTCATCTCTGGGTCGGCTGAGGCGGCGGCCGCCGTGACCGGATCGCTCGATCAGCTGTGGGCCGGCTGGCGCCACGCCTACATCGAGTCAGTGGTCGCCGACCGTGAGGCGCAACCCGTGTGGGGCGATGCGGCCGAGGGGTCGTTGTTCGAACGGATCCTGACGCTTCCCGATGACGAGGGGTTCGTGGTGCATCGGGGTGAGCGGTGCTCGGCGCTGCTCAACGCCTATCCCTACACGACCGGTCACCTGTTGGTGATGCCCAACCGGGCCGTTGGCGACCTCGACGATCTCGATCTGGCGACCCACGACGAACTGTGGCGCATGGTGCGTGACGCGGTGGCGGCGCTGCGGGCCGCCTATCGCTGCGATGGCGTCAACGTCGGGGCCAACCTCGGTGCTGCGGCGGGCGCCGGTGTGCCCGACCACCTGCACGTGCACGCGCTGCCGCGCTGGAACGGCGACACCAACTTCATGACTGCCATCGCCGACACCCGAGTGCTGCCTGAGCCCCTCGGCGTGACCTGGCACAAGCTCTGTGACGCCTGGCCCGGATGATCCTGTCCGGCTGCATTCGTTGGCCACGAGCGGCCCGCGCTACGGTCGCCGCGCCATGACCGAACCGCCGACGACTGGGCCTGGGGCGACCGACGAGAGCCCGATCGAACCGCCTGAGGTGGTCGATCCGCCCGAGATCTCGTCCGAGCCGCACGAGATCAGGCCGCTCTCGGATGACGACATCCGCGACGCCCTGCCCGACGACCTCGACGCGGCCGGCTACGTCGGGCCGTACCTCTTCCCCAACAACAACCGTCGCCGAATCCCCGGCATCATCTACTTGGTGCTGGCGGCGCTCTGCTTGCTGTTGTGGGCCACCCATCGCGACGGCCCGCAGGTGCTGGTGAACGGGGGCTTTCTCGCCGCCGCCATCGGTCTGGCCCTGTTCGGCACCTATTCGATCGTCTCGGGCTGGAACCTTGCCGTCGACGAGGCCGATGCGCTGGTCGAGGCGGTCAAGATCGTCGGTTTCCCGGTCGGTCACGCGTCGGCGCAGATGGGCTGGCGGGGCCTGCTGAGCCGGCCCACGTGGCGCATCCTGCTCTATTCGGCCGAGGACCCACCGGCCCAGCGGGGCCTGGTGCTGGTCGATGGTGTGCAGGGCCAGGTCCTCGAGTGGTTCGTCGAGGACAACCCCGAAGATTGGTCGCAGTTCGAGGACTGAGCTTCAGCCGTCGGTGATGGCCCGGTAGGCCGAGGTGAGATGGTCGGTGACCGGCTCACGGCGAGCGACGACGGCGAGGGGGTCCAGACGACGCAGGACCGCGTCGACGGGATCGGGAGCGGCAACGGCAAGCACATCGATTGGGTCGGACGCGTCGGTCGACGTGTCGTGACCAGGCGAGCGAGGCTCGAGGGGCCACCAGGGCGGCAGGCCGTCATCCGGTATATCGGTCGGCGCCGCCGGGGCGGCCGCCGCTCGGGCCGCGTATTGGCCGAGCGGTTCGAGCAGCTGCGCTCGGGTGCGCCCCCGCCAGGCCAGCAGCAGCCACGGATCGTCATCGAGTCGGTCGGCGAACACGTAGAGCACGGCGGCAATGTGCTTGCACGGATTGGCGTCGTCGGGGCACGAGCAGCGAGCGTCGAGGTCGCTCCAGTGACGGGGGAACAGCGCGACTCCGGCGGCGGTGAAGGCGTCTTCGAGATCTTCGGGCACCTCACCGGCCAGCAGCCGGGCGATGAAGCCGACGCGTGCTGCCATCGCGGCATCGACGGCGGCCCATTGCTCGTCCGAGGGGCGGATCGAGTCGACGGTGACGAGATAGGGCGTCGACCGCGAGCCCTGCACCTGGCCGAGCAGTTGCCCCGGGCGCACCTCGAAGCTGAGAGTCTGGCCGGTGCGGGCATATCGCCGACCGCGTTGCATCCGACCGCCGAGCATGAACGACTCGAGCACGGCGGTGAATCGCTGCGACCACCACGTCGAGGCCATCGCGCCGCGCCGCTTCGAGGTGGTGATGCCGTCCTCGACGCGTATCGGCGTCGACGAGGGATAACGCTCCCAGGTCGGCCAGCGGTTGTCGGCCATCAGCCTTCGACCTCGGCATCGCGGAGCGAGACGATATCGCGCAGATCGTCGGTCGACAGCTCGGTGAGCCAATCCTCGCCGCCGCCGACCACCGCCTCGGCCAGCGCCCGCTTCGACGCGATCAGGTCGTCGATCCGTTCCTCGACCGTGCCGGTCGTGACCAGCTTGTGCACCAACACGTTCGAGGTCTGACCGATCCGGTAGGCACGATCGGTCGCCTGGTCCTCGACCGCGGGGTTCCACCACCGGTCGAGATGGATGACGTGCGACGCCGCCGTCAGATTGAGGCCCGTGCCACCCGCTTTGAGCGACACCAGCAACAGCGGTGGACCGCCGCCCGTCTGGAACTGCTCGACCATGGCGTCACGGCGCTTGCGAGTCACATTGCCGTGCAGCCACAGCACCTCGACGCCGAACCGCCGGGCCAGGTAGGGCTGCAACAGGTCGCCCCATTGCCGGAACTGGGTGAAGCACAGGGCCTGGTCGCCGACCTGCAGCAGCTCGTCGATCAGCTCTTCGGTGCGCCCGAGCTTGCCCGACCGCCCCGCCAGGGGACTGCCATCGCCCAGCAGGTGCGCCGGGTGATTGCACACCTGCTTCAGCTTGGTGAGGCCGGCCAGCACGATCCCTCGACGGCTGATGCCCTCGGCGTCGTCGGCCGCGGCCAACAGGTCATCGACCACGGCTTGATAGAGCGTGGCTTGTTCTCGGGTCAGCGCGCAGTGATCGGTCACCTCGATCTTGTCGGGCAGATCGGTGATGATCGATCGGTCGGACTTCAAGCGTCGCAGCACGAAGGGAGCGGTCATCCGCCGCAGCATGACGGTCGCGTCCTCGTCATGGTCGACTTCGATCGGCAACGCGAATCGCTGGCGGAACGATCGGGCCGAGCCCAGCAGACCCGGGTTGAGCACGTGCATGATCGACCACAGGTCGCTGAGTCGATTCTCGACCGGCGTCCCGGTGAGGGCGATGCGACGCTCGGCGGTCAGTCGCTGGACGGCGCGGGTTTGCGCGGTCGACGGGTTTTTCACCTGCTGAGCCTCGTCGAGCACCAGTCGTGACCAGTCGACGGTGGTGAGGGGCTCGATGTCGCGGGCGACCAGCGAATAGGTGGTGAGCACGACGTCATGCGCGCCGGCTCGCGTCGCAAACGGTTGGTCGTCGTCGAACCGATCGGGACCGTGATGGGCCAGGACCGAAAGGCTCGGAGCGAACCGGGCCAGCTCGCGCTGCCAGTTGCCCAGCACCGAGACGGGGCAGACCACCAGCGTCGGCGAGCCCATCGGCTCGGCCAGCAGGGTGGCGATGACCTGGGCGGTCTTGCCGAGGCCCATGTCGTCGGCCAGGCACGCGCCAAGGCCCAGCCGTCCGAGGAAGGACAGCCAACCGACCCCGCGCTCCTGGTAAGGCCGCAGCTCACCCAGGAAGCCGGCCGGCGTTGGCACCGGTTCGACCGTCGTGTGCAGGGCATCGTCCAGCAGGCGCCCGAGCCAGCCGGTGGCGGCGACGCCGGTGATCTCGACGTCGGGCGGAGCATCGAGCTGATCGAGTCCGAGGGCAGTGCGCAGCAGGTCGCCGGCCCGGGCCTGATCCTTGGTGCCGGCCCGCTCGAGCACGGCGGCGAGCTCGTCGGCCGCGATTTCGATCCATTGACCGCGGAACCGCACCAGGGACCGCTTGGCCTGTACGGCTCGGTCGAGTTGCTCCAGGTCTCGTTTGGTCAGCTTGTCGGCGCCGAGCGCTGCCTCCCACGTGAAGTCGACGAGTTGCTCGAGGCCGACGCCGCCGGCGGTCACCGCGCCGGTTCCGCTCGACTTGCGGCTCGACACCTTCACCCGCAGTCCAATGCGCCCGCGGTGCACCCACCAGGACGGCAGCAACAGCCCGATGCCGGCATCGGCCAGGGTGACCGAGCGGTCGCGTACGAAGGCGAGTATCTCGTCGGCACCGATCTCGATGGCACTCGGTTCGGCTTGGTCGAGCAGGCCGGCCATCTCGGGTGCGATCCGAGCGAGGTGCCCCAACCCGGCGAGTAGTTCTTCGAGCGCCAGCGGACCGAGAGCCGACCGGCCCTGCCAGACGTCGACCGCCGGCACCACGAGGCTGGGTTCATCGAGATCCTGCGCCAGGATCTCGACCCGCCACGGCGTGACGGCGGCCGAGGAACGCAGGTCGTCATCTCCGCCGTCCCCGTTGGCTTGGGGCTCGCCGAGCCGAAGGCACAGCCGGGTACGACCAGAGGTGGGGCGTCCTGATCGAACCCACTCGCTCACCGTCTGGGCCAAGGTGTGCAACCGGTCGCTTTCGAGCGCGGGGTTGAGCCACGGGTCGGCGCTGCCCAACGAGGAAAGCCAGGCCTCTGGCACGGTTCGCCGCCCCGGCCGCTTGGCCAGGATGGCAACGTCGGCGTGCTGCAGCCGAGACCGCACCTCGCTGTCGACCAACTCGGCCAGCTGCTCGGCCAACTGCACGTGGTGCGCCACGCTTTCGCCTTCGAGCAGTGACCGCAGCGCGGGTCGGTCACCGGCGGCCGGCAACGGCCACCACCACGACCGGGCCCGCCCGTCGGCCTCGACGGTCAGCCCGGGCACCACCCGACCGCCATCGACCAAGCCGACGGCCACCGCGGTCAGCCGGGACTCCCGCTCGATATCGACGTCGACGAATTCCCCACCGAGGACTGGCCTGAAATCAGTTGACGCGGCAGTCGCAGTCCTGGGCATCGGCTCATTCTGACACCCAGGCCAGACCCCCAGGGTCGTGCGACACTCGGGGGTGGCCGACCAGTCGATGTTGCTGCGTCGGGGACTGCGGCTCGAATACACGACGTTGGCCTGGAATGTCGTGGGGGTCGTCGTGCTGGCCTGGGCCGCGTGGTCGGCCCGCTCGGTGGCGCTGTCCGGCTTCGGTCTCGACAGCCTGATCGAGATTGGTGCATCGACGGTGGTGATCTGGGAGCTCACCGGCATCGTCCAAGGTCGCGCTCGCCGAGCGTTGCGGCTGATCGGTGTGGCGTTCGTCGCCCTGGCGATCTTCCTGGTGCTGCAGAGCACGGTCGTGCTGGGCACCGGCCATCGGGCCGACCCGAGCCCTGGGGGCATGGTGTGGACCGCGATCACCGCCGTCGTCATGTTCGGCCTGGCGGCGGGCAAGGCGCGCACCGGCGAGGCGCTCGACGACGCCGTGTTGGTGACCGAAGGTCGGGTCACGCTGATCGACGCGATCCTCGCCGCGGCCGTGCTGGTTGGGCTGGTGCTCAACGCTTGGTTCGGTTGGTGGTGGGCCGATCCGTTGGCTGGCTATGTGCTGGCGTTCTACGCGGTCCGCGAGGTCCGAGCGATCTTCTCGTCCTGATGGGTTCGGTCACGCCCCGGTGGCGGCGACGCTCGCTCGGGTCAGGGTCTGGCTGCAGACCGAGCACGCCAACTCGGGAACGAATCCTCGTCCGCATCCCAGGTGGTGGGCGACAACCGCGGGCCCGTCGGCGGCGGGTCGCCAGCGTTCGCCCCACGCCAGAAACGTGGCCACGACCGGGAAGAACGAGCGTCCTTTGGCCGTCAGACGGTAGCTCGGTCGTTTGCCTCGACGATTGAGGTCACCATCGACGTCGAGGTCGGCAGGCTCGAGCACCCCGAGGTCGACGAAGCCCTTGAGTCGCTCGGCGACGACCGTGGGGGGCGCGCCGATCATGCGCTCGAACTCGCTGAACCGGTGGGCGCCAAAAAAGGCGGCGCCGAGCACCGCCGACGACCAGCGGCTGCCGATCAAGGTCATCGTCTCGGGGAAGAGGCCCGGTCGGTCGGCGTCCGTCGAACCGCGACCGCCGGTGCGCCGCCGATTGGTGCCGACCGGCGCCGACCGTTCGAACGCTCCGCTCGGACCACG
Organism: Candidatus Neomicrothrix sp.; assembly: GCA_043740665.1. Lineage (GTDB taxonomy): Bacteria > Actinomycetota > Acidimicrobiia > Acidimicrobiales > Acidimicrobilacustridaceae > UBA4742. Next base: position 3,576 of record JAYUBX010000506.1, on the reverse strand, counting down.
CTCGACGTCGACATCGGCGACCGTCGCCGGCTGGTGGCAGCCCGCACACCGAAGGACGGCGACGAACGTCGAGCCGCACGAACGATGGACCATCTGCGGCAGGGCATCGGCTTGCCCTTCGGCCTGCTCGCGCTCCCACCCCCAGATCGACAGCAGGAGCGGCCAGAGGGCGAGGCCGGATTCGGTGAGGTGGTACTCGAAGCGTTCGGGCGCGTCCGAGTAGCGCGCCCGAACGAACACACCGGCGTCGGTGAGGGTGGCGAGTCGCGCCGACAGGACCGAATCCGATATGTCGAGGTGGGCCTTCCACCCGCCGTACCGCCGCACCCCGGCCAAGGCGTACCGGGCGATCAGCAACGACCACTCGTCACCCAGCAGCCCGAGGGTCGCGCCGATCGCATTGGGCTCAGCCAGCGGAGCGCCTGAGCGCGGCGGACGGTGTCCAGCACGAGTGGGTGCCCGACGAGATCCGTTCGGGCAGTCTCACCCGGGCGAGCGGTCCGTCCAGGATCGACGCGGCGTCGAAGATGAGGCACTCGGACCGGTCACGCCCGACGTCGGTGGTGAACGTGATCAGGTACCCGTCGTCCTCGGCGGTCGGGTTGGGCCTTGGGGCGAAGGGCGTCTCGCTGGCGAAGACACCCTCGCCGAACGCGTAGCGCTCCTCGCGACCGGTGACGACGTCGTGCTTGACCAGCCCGTCGAACAGGAACCAACCGGGAGCGCCGGTCATGTTGTAGGCGTAGCGGTAGGGCTGTCCGGCCGTGGCCGGGTTGATCATGCCGAACTCCATGATGCGGTCCGACAACGATTCTTCTTTCACCGCGCCGGTCACCAGGTTGAGGCGCCAGCGGTGGGGCCGAGCGTTGAGCTGCTCGAGGTCGATGTAGCGATAGAGCGACGACATCCTCGACGCACCCGACCGCTTCTCAGGCGACGGAGTGTGCTGAAAGAAGCCGTCGAGCACGATCTCGTCGCCTTCTTCGTAGGCGTTGATCCAATGCAACACATAGGTCGGGTCGGCCTCGAACCAACGGATGTCGGCCGTTGACCCACGACGGGGAACGACCGCGAACCGTGTCGGTATCTCGGGAAAATAGGTCGGCAGATGGACGCCCTGGGCCAGCAGGGTCGGATCCCAGAACAGGGGCAGGTCGTTGAGAATGGCGTAGTTCTCGGTGAAGGCCATGTCGTGGGGCAGGCGCGGCCCCGGCAGCGGCACCTCGATCGAGTGGACCAGGTCGCCGTCAGGGCTGACCACGCCGTAGTGCAGATAGGGCGCCTGGGCGCTGTAACCGAAGATCAGCAGCTCGCCGGTGCGTTCGTCGAGCTTGGTGTGGGCCGACACGCCGGTCGGGCTCGGAAAGTCGTTCACCCACGGGGCCTTGCCGTCGTCGGCCAGCGTCGAAGGATCCAGTTGGTAGACGTCACCACACTGCCAGAACGACGTGAGCGCCACCCCGTTGTGGACGACGATGTCGGTACTCGACGCGTCCTTCATGCGACCCCGAGCACCCCAACCGTCCTCGCGCTTCGAATGTTCGGGCAGGTCATAGAGCCCGGTCCACAAGGACTCGGCCGTGTCCTGTTCGGCGTAGAAGCCGTCGGTGCGAACGAACCGATTGTGATAGCTGGCGTGGCCACCGGCGAAGGCGATCTGGTGCACCATGCCGTCGCCGTCGAACGGGTGGTAGAGCCCGATGGACTGATGCACCGGGTTCTCGGTGTTGCGCAGATAGACCCCTTCGAGATCGGCGGGGATCTCGCCTTCGACCTCGAGGTCGTCGGCGTCCCACTCGCGATGGTTCGGCGTCCACGCGCCGCTGCGATAGGGGTGATCGTCGTCGTCGGGCAGGGTCGAGGCGACGGTGTTGACGAGGGTGGGGGCCAAGGTCGGTCCTTTCGCAGAAGATCGAGAAGCAGTTCGGGTCAGCGGTCGACGCCGACGACGAAGGTCACCGTGGTCGTCGTCGAGCCGCCGATGTTGAGAGTGGCGAAGGTGTGCGCCCCTTCGACCTGGGTCGCTCCGGATCGGCCCGACACCTGGCGGGACGCGTCGACCACCATGCGCACGCCGGTGGCCCCGACGGGGTGGCCCCCACCGATGAGCCCACCGGACGGGTTCATCGGGGTGGCGCCGTCGCGCTCGAGGGTGCCATCCTCGATGGCCCGCCAGCTCTGACCGGGCGGCGTGATGCCGAAATGGTCGATGGCGGCGTACTCGGACGGGGTGAAGCAGTCGTGGGTCTCGATGCCGTCGATGGCCGACACGTCGGGCACTCCCGCACGCCGGAACGCATCGGTGATGGCTCCCCGCACATGGGGCAACACGTACTCGTTGTCGGCCGATCGTCGAACCTTGTCGGCCAGCGGCAGCCCGACGGTGCGGTGGCCCCAGCCCAGCAGGCGCGGCACGGCGTCGAGCGACTCGCCCCGATCAGCCGCCCACGCCTCAGCGGTGTGGCGACCGGCCAGCACCAGGCCGGCGGCCCCGTCGGTGACCTGGCTGCAGTCGCTGCGCCGGATGCGTCCCTCGACGATGGGGTTGGCGGTGTCGTCGACCGAGAAGCTCTCGGGGGTGTGGGCCCACGCCCGGGTTTGGGCGTTCGGGTTGTCCTTGGCGTTACGAAAGTTGAGCTCGGCGATGGCCGAGAGATGGCGCTGGTCGATGCCGTAACGGCGGTCGTACTCGTCGCCCAGCAGGCTGAACATGTAGGGCCACATGAAGGTCGCGTCCTCGCCTTCGTGACCCACCCACGCCGCCGCACCCAGGTGCCGGGCGGCCTGATCGCCGGCGACGTTGCGCTCCTGCTCGGCACCGATCACCAGGGCGCAGTCGTAGCGACCGGCCTCGATCTCGGCCATGGCCGCGAGCACGGCGATGCCCCCCGAGGCGCAGGCCGCTTCGTGGCGCGCGGCCGGCACGCCCCACAGCCCCGGCTCGACCGTGGCCGGCATGCCCCCGAGCTGACCCTGACCGTTGAACAGTTGACCGAAGGCGTTGCCGACGTGGATCGTCTCGATCGCCGCGGGCTCGACCCGGGCATCGGCCAGCGTGCCGCTCACCGTGTCGGCGACGAGATCGCTGATCTCGCGGCCCTCCTTGGCGTAGTTGCGGGCGAAGTCGGTCTGGTGGCTACCCAGGACGAAGATGTCGGTGGTCACTTCGCCAACTATAGCGATCCGCCCGCGTCAGGGCGCGAGGTCAAGCAGAGCTGCCGCGGCGGCGAGCGCGCCAAGGTGGTCGGAGACGGTCGTGAGGCCGGTGTACATGGTGTCGACTGTCAGATGGCTGGCGCCGGCGTCGACCCAGCGTTCGACCTGGCGGCGAAAGCGGTCGGGGTCGGTCGAGTCCCACGTGACCCGGCCTTCCATGCCGATGGTGGCCGGATCGCGCCCGGCCGCCCGTGCCGCGGTGGCGATGGTCTCGAGCGCGGCATCGAGGTCGGGGCCGGGACGCACCTGGGGGAACCACCCGTCGGCCAGCTGCCCCATCCGTCGATAGGCCGGGGTCGAGCTGCCACCGATCCAGATCGGGATGGGTTGTTGGATCGGCATCGGGGCCAGACCGGCGCC
>JAYUBX010000505.1:0-1650 GCA_043740665.1 Candidatus Neomicrothrix sp. | reverse complement strand
TCATCGCCGGCAGCTGGACCGACGGGCTGTTCGTCGTGGGCCAAAGGCCAGCCAAGCGCAAGAAGTTCACCGCGCTGCCCGACCTGACCGGCAAGCAGTGTGTGGTGTTCTGCACCTATGCCCTGCACCCGGGCAAGACCCTCGACAAGTTCACCACGGTGCTCCGCGACCAAGGCGCCGAGGTGCTCGGAGGGATGGCGATCCGCCGCACGGAGCTCGACACCGGCGCGGCCGACTTCGTCACTCGCATCATGGAACTCGTCTCGGTCTGAGTCCCCCGTGCTCCGGGTCCGGACATTGGGCGAGTTCGCCATCGACCAGGTGGACCTGAGCCAGATCCGCAGTCGCAAGGCCCGCACCGCAGTCAAGGTTCTGGCGCTGGCCCGGGGACGTCCCGTGAGCGTCGATCGGCTGGTCGAGTGCCTGTGGCCCGACGATGCCCGGCCCCGAGAGCCCGAGCGCGAAGTCGCCGTCAACCTCAGCCGAGCCCGATCGGTGCTGGGACGCGACCGCATCGTGCGATCCGATGCCGGCTATCATTTGCTGACCGACTGGCTCGATCTCGACGTGCTTGACGAGCTGGCCGACGAGGCCCGCCGCCGGCTGTCGGTCGGTGACCACGCCGCCGCCCGCACCGCGGCCGCCGCCGGACTGGCCCTGGCGCGGGGGCCGTTACTGGCCGACGAGGGCGACGCACCCTGGGTCGAGATCGACCGGGCCGTGGCCCAACGCACCACGGCGATGCTGCGGCAGGTGGCCGCCGAAACCGCGCTGGCCGTCGGCGATCCGGGCCAGGCCGCCACGCTGGCCGAGCGAGTCCTGACCGATGATCCGTTCGACGAGACCGCCACTCGGCTGTTGATGCGGGCTCACACGATGTCGGGACGATCAGGATCCGCGATGTCGGCGTATGCCGCGCTGCGCCAGCGGTTGGTCACCGAACCGGGGGCCGGCCCGTCGGCCGAGACCGAGGCCCTGCACCTGGCGATCCTGCTCGACAATGACACCGCGATCTCGACCCGCGCGAATCTGACCCACGACCAACCGCCCGATCTGCCGGGCCGCGCCGGCGTGCTCGACCAGCTCGGCCAGGCCCACCGCGACGCCACCGCCGGCCTCGAGCTGGTGGTGATCGACGGCGACGCCGGCATCGGCAAGTCGCGAGTGCTCGACAGCTTCGCCGCACGCGCCGCACTCGCCGGTGCCGTCGTGCTGGTCGGCCGCTGCGACGAGCTCGGCCTGGCTTTGCCGCTGCGACCCATCGCCGATGCCCTGTCGTCGTACCTGCACCGGCTCGATCCCGACCGCCGGAACGCGGCACTGGGCGACGACGCCGCGGTCGTGGCTCCGTTGCTCGGCTCGGCTCGGCTCGACGCGCCCCGCCACCGCCGGGCTGGGTCCGGGCATGACCAGCGAGGCCATGCAGATCTACGCCTTCGCCGCGTTGCTGCGGGTGCTGGGCCGCATCGACGACCCCGATCGCGATGGTGCCCCCACGGTGGTGCTGCTCGACGACGTCCACCTGGCCGGCCCAACCACCGTCGAGTGGCTGCAGTTCGCCCTGCGGCGGCGCGACGAATCACCCTTGCTGGTGGTGGCGTCGCGTCGACCCGAAGAAGGTCCGATCATCCACGGCACCCGGCGGATCAC
>JAYUBX010000504.1:0-3856 GCA_043740665.1 Candidatus Neomicrothrix sp. | reverse complement strand
GCCGAGGCTGCCGTCCGCCGACGTCGCATTGCCCATCTCCCTGACCCGGACCTTCGGTAGGCCGGCGACGGCATCACCGTAGGCGCCGGCGCCGGGGGGGCAGTGCACCGGAACGCGACAATCCCCGCTCGGCCCTCACTGTGGCCGTGACCGCGGCCCGCCTCACCCCGGTCCTCACCGCCTGACGGCTGGGTCAGCGACGAGAACAGGTTCTAGGCTTGATGGGACACGACGATCGGGGATGACGTGAGCGAGTTCGACGACCTGGGCCATCCGGTGTTCGACGCCGACAATCACTACTACGAGGCGCTCGACGCTTTCACCCGCCACCTCGACCCGGCGCTCGGTCCGCGGTGTGTGCAGTGGTGCGAGATCGGTGGCCGTCGCTACCACGTGCTCGGCGGACGGGTGAGCAAGGCGGTCAGCAACCCGACGTTCAACCCCATCGCCAAGCCCGGCGCGATGTACGAGTACTTCCGGGGCAACGCCAATGGCCGCAACCCGATGGAGTTCCTCGCCGATCGCGAGCCGATCCGCCCCGAGTACCTCGAGCCGGCGGCCCGGGCAGCGCGCCTCGATCAGCAGGGCCTGGCCGGCTGCTGGTTGTTCCCCACGCTCGGCATGATCTACGAGGAACCGCTCAAGGACGATCCCGTTGCGGTGTGCCACACGTTCCGAGCCTTCAACCGTTGGGTCGAGGAGGACTGGGGCTTCAACTTCGAAGATCGCATCTACGCCGCGCCCTACCTGACCCTGGCCGATGCCGCCTGGGCTGTCGACGAGCTCACCTGGGCCCTCGAGCAGGGCGCCCGCACCATCGTCATGCGACCCTCGGCCCCCACGACCGTGGTCGGGCAGCTCTCGCCCTTCGATTCCATCTTCGACGGTTTCTGGCAGCTGGCCAACGACTCGGGCATCACCGTCGTGTTGCACGCGGGCGACGGTGGCGTGTCGTCCAACGGGTTCGCGGTCGACGGGTTCGCCGCCAGCTTCGGTGGGTCGTACAAGCCGTCGATCAAGTCCTTCGCCATCGAGCGGGCCATCAACGACTACCTCACGACCATGGTGTTCGACAACCACCTGGTGAAGTTCCCCAACCTGCGCATCGCGTCGGTTGAGAACGGCGCCGAGTTCCTGCCCGAGTTGTTCCGCAAGGTTCGCTCGACGGCCAACAAGGTCCCCGGCTACTTCCCCGAGGACCCGATCGACATCTTCCGCCAGCACGTCTGGATCAACCCGTTCTGGGAGGACGACGTGAATGAGGTGGTCGAGCTGATGGGTCCCAACCGAGTGCTGTTCGGCTCGGACTGGCCCCACATCGAGGCGCTCCCCGAACCCGACGACTATGTGCGTGAGCTCAAGAACTTCGACGATGCCGACCGTCGTCGCATCCTGTACGACAACGTCCTCGAGCTCACCGAGCGCCGCCCGACCTGACGGGTGGTCACGGTTCGGGTAGACCCGACGGGGGTCGGTCGTCGACCCCGGCGAAGTCGGGCTCGCGCTTCTCGGCGAACGCCGTCAGCGCCTCGAGGTTGGCCGGGCCACCCATGACGGTGACGAAGGCCGCCTCTTCGCGGGCTCGGGCCCGCTGGATCAGGGGCAGTTGCGCGTCGAGCATCAGTCGCTTGGTGGTGACCAGCGAACTGATCGGCATGGCGGCGATGCGTTCGGCCAGAGCCATGGTCTCGTCCAGCAGCGTCTCGGGTGCACACACCTGACCGACGATGCCCAACTCGACGGCGTCGTCGGCGCTGATCCAGTCCGACGTGAACAGCACCTTGGCTGCTGCCTGCCAGCCCATGCGCAGCGGAAACAGGTAGCTGCTGGCGGCCTCGGGGGACACGCCGAGCGAGGTGAACGGGGTCTTGAGACGGGCGCCCTGGGCCATGAACACCAGGTCGCAGTGGGCCAGCATGGTGAACCCGATGCCGAGCCCGAGGCCGTTGACGGCGGCCATCAGTGGCTTCGGAAAGCTCTGCAGCTCGTCGAGGAAGTGGGGGAAGCCCGACGCCAGCGCTTCGCCGGCCTCGGTGCAATCGTTTGGCTCGTCAGCATTGCCGACACCATCGTCGGGGCCGCCTTCGCCGAACCGCATGGCCAGGTCGGCCATCTCGAGCAGGTCTTGGCCAGCCGAGAACGCTCGACCGGCCCCCGTGATCACGACCACCGCGATGCCGTCATCGTGGGCGGCGGCGGCGAGGGCGTCAGCGGCGGCGTCGTAGAGCGCGGTGTTGAAGGCGTTGAGGGCCTCGGGTCGGTCGAGTGTGATCAGTCGCACTCGGTCGTGGTCTTCGACGCGCAACATGTCAGGATCCTTCGGATCGTCCGGGCCAGCTTGGTGCCGCACCGTAGCGAGTGCAGCTACCGTGCGCCGACATGAACGAACGCGACTACATCGAGGCGATCGAGACCCACGGCCGCCGGCTCGCCGATGCCGCGGTCATCGCCGGGCTCGATGCGCAGGTGGCGTCGTGCGCGCCGTGGACGGTGCACGAGTTGGTGCGCCACACCGCCGGAGTGTGTCAGTTCTGGCAAGGCCTGGCGTCAGGCTCCCTCGCCGACCCGGGCGACTTCGTGCCGGCGGCCGAACCGCCCGCGGCCGACGTCATCGATGCCTACCGCGCCGATGTCGACGCGACCGTGGCCACCCTCGGCCCCCTCGATCCCGCCACCCCCTGCTGGACCTCGTCCGCCCAACAGGACATCGGGTTCGTGCAGCGCCGTCTGGCCCACGAGCTGGCCGTTCACGCGTGGGATGCCACCACGGCCGCCGGCCAGCCGCAGGCCATCGATGCCCCGCTCGCCGTCGACGGCATCGACGAGTACCTCGAACTGTTCGTGCCGGCCGGCACCGGCCAAGGCGACGGCGATCCGCTCACCGGACATCTGCATGCCACCGACGCGGACGGTGAATGGTTCCTGCGCGTCGGCGGGGGACAGTGGTCGGTCGAGCGCACCCACGCCAAGGCCGACGTGGCGATCCGCGGCACCGCATCCGACCTGCTCCTGTTGCTCTGGGGTCGCCAGCCGCTGGCGACTGGCGCCTTCGAGGTGTTCGGTGACGGCGACACCGTCGCCAGTTTGCTCGCACGCGTCGCCATGAGCTGACGGCCGACGCACCGCAACGCGCGACTCCTACAGTCGGTGGGTGATCTTCGAGCGCCTGCGCCGTCGTGTCGAGTGGGATGGCACCCGTGGGTTGCCCCGTTCGTCCAACCAGGCCTCCTCGCTGCACCTGATGTGGGTCGTGCCGGCGGGTGACTGGATCGAGGTCGAAGCGGTGCTCGAGGTGCTGGCCGCGCCCCAGGTGGCGGCGCTGTCGTTCTGGGCGCTGCAGGTGGGATTCGTCGGCTGCGGCCGCGATGCCGGCGCGGGCCATCTGGGTTTGCAGTGGCACCCCGGCCACCCGGTATCCACCGCAGTGAACTGGGGTGGCTATCAGACCGGCGGAGGTGAGCTGTCCGGCTCGTCGGCGTCATTGCCCAGCGCCACCGGCAACGTGAATACGCGCGACTTCGCCTGGCAACCAGGGCGGCCCTACCGACTGCGGGTCAGTCGCAGTCAGCAGCCGGCCCCGGCTGGTCAGTACGCCTGGGCGGGTGAGATCACTGACCTGACGACCGGCGTCGTGACGGTCGTGCGTGACCTCTTCGCCGCTGGAACCCATCTGGTCGGCCCAGTGGTGTGGTCCGAGATCTTCGCTCGATGCGACGACCCGAGGGCGAGCGTGCGATGGAGCGGGCTGCGTCTGCTCGATGAGCGCGGCGTCTCGCACGCCGTCGACACGGTGGCGGTCAACTATCAGGCGGTGCTCGACGGTGGCTGCATCACGACCAACTCGTCCTCCGACGAT
>JAYUBX010000503.1:0-2489 GCA_043740665.1 Candidatus Neomicrothrix sp. | reverse complement strand
GTGGCTGCCGGCGAAGATGTCGTCGTACTCGAGCAGGTCGGTCTCGAAGGCCAGCACCTGCTGGATGCGCAGCGACCACTGCTGGTCCCAGGGACGGGGCAGGCCGAGGGCCTCGTTCCAGGCCGGAAGCTGTAGCGACCGGGCCCGGGCATCCTTCGACAGGGTCACGCCCAGCGCTTCGAGCACGATCCGCGGCACGTTGTTCTCGGGCTGGGCTTCGGTCAGGCCGAGCGAGTTGACCTGGACGCCGTAGCGAAATCGTCGGGCCTTCGGGTCGGTGACGCCGTAGCGCTCGATGCACAGGCGGTCCCACATCTGGGTGAAGGCCCGCATCTTGCAGGTCTCCTCGACGAAGCGGATGCCGGCGTTGACGAAGAACGAGATCGAGGCCACCACGGCCGGGAACTTGTCGGCATCGACCTGGCCCGAGTCGCGCACCGCGTCGAGCACATCGATGGCGGTCGCCAGGCTGTAGGCGATCTCCTGCACGGGGGTCGCCCCGGCTTCTTGCAGGTGGTAGCTGCACACGTTCATGGGGTTCCACTTGGGTACCCATTCGGCGCAGAAGGCGATCATGTCGACGATGAGCCGGCGGCTGGGTAGGGGCGGGAAGATGTAGGTGCCCCGGCTCAGATATTCCTTGATGATGTCGTTCTGGGTCGTGCCGCGCAGGACCCGTGACTCGACGCCGTGGTTCTCGGCGTTGGCCACGTAGAGACCGAGCATCCATGCCGCCGGCGCGTTGATGGTCATCGACGTGTTCATCTCGCCCTGCGGGATGCCGTCGAGCAGTTCGCGCATGTGGCCCAAGTGGGCGACGGGCACGCCCACCTTGCCGACCTCGCCCCGGGCCTTGGGGTCGTCCGGGTCATAGCCGGTCTGGGTGGGCAGATCGAAGGCGATCGACAGGCCGGTCTGGCCCTTGCTCAGGTTCATCCGGTACAGCTCGTTGGACGCCTTGGCCGTCGAGTGCCCCGAGTAGGTGCGCATCAGCCAGGGTTTGTCTCGCTCGGGGGCCGGTCCGTCCGCTGCTGGTGCCATGGGTCCATGCTCCCACCGCCACGCTGCGTCTGTCACTCTGACGGGCAGCCGAAGGGGTCGGTGCGGGTGCCCGAGCCGTCGCCTCGGGGATAGGGGGATTGGGGCAACCATGGGTGATGCAGAGATCGTGGGGCGGGTAGCCGAGTTGTGGCGGTTCCCGGTCAAGTCGATGCAGGGTGAGCGGCTCGTTGCGTTCGAGCTCGGTCCCGGCGGCGTCGCCGGCGACCGGCGGTACGGTGTGATCGATCCGGCCAGTGGCCATCTGCTGAGCGCCAAATCGGTGCCGGCCTTGTTCGCCGCTCGGGCGACGACTGTCGGGACGGACGTGCAGATCACCCTGCCGGACGGCCGTGAGCTGGCGGCCGACGATCCCGACGCGTCGGCGATGTTGTCGGCCTGGCTCGGTCGTGCAGTCGAGCTGAAGCCGTCCGGTGCGGCCGCCGGTGCCGTCGGGTACGAGATGACCTTCGATCCGCCCAACGACGGCGCCGAGATGATCGTGTGGCCGGCCATGGACGGCAGCTTTCTCGATCTGGCCCCGGTCCATGCCTTGACGACGGCCAGCCTGGCGACGATGGACGCGGCCCGCCCGGCGAGTGTCTGGGACATCCGGCGGTTTCGACCCAACGTGTTCATCGACACTGGCTTGGCGACGGGGTTCGTCGAGGATGGCTGGGTCGGCCACGACGTCACCCTGGGTGCTGCGGGCGCGGCGATCCACGTCGACATGCAATCGGTGCGCTGCGCCATGCCCCTGCGGGCCCAGCCGCCTTTGGACGACGCGCTGGCCCTCGAACGCGATATCGAGGTTTTTCGTACCCTGACCGCCGAGCACAACAACCACCTCGGCATCTACTGCGGCGTGGCTGCCCCCGGATTCGTCCGCACCGGCGACCCGGTCTCCCTCTTCGTCTGACGATCCCCGTCTCGTTCTCGCCCAAATCCAGGCTCGGGGGGCGGGTTGGGGGGTTCGGGGATCGTTGGGGTCAGGCGAAGGGGTCGAGGTCGAGGGTGACGGCTTCGGCGAGCAGCTCGAGGTAGAGCGCTCGGGGCACGTCGACGGCACCGAGGGTCTCGAGATGCGGCGTCGTCCATTGCACGTCGAGCAGGGTGGCGCCGGCCGCATGCAACCGGTCGACCAGGCCGACGAGGGCGACCTTCGAGGCGTCGGTGGCGTCGTGGAACATCGATTCGCCGGCGAACAGGCCACCGACGCTCAGGCCGTAGAGCCCACCGACGAGCTGGTCGCCGTCCCAGGTCTCCACGCTGTGGGCCCAACCCAGATCGTGCAGGGCCGAATAGGCGCAGATGATGTCGGCCGAGATCCAGCCGCCGTCCCTCGACGGATCGGCGCAGCGGCGGATCACCGCGTCGAACGCAGTGTCGAAGCGCACCTGGTAGCGAAGGCAGGACCGGCGGAGCGACCGGCTGACCTGCAGCCCGTCGAG
>JAYUBX010000502.1:0-1598 GCA_043740665.1 Candidatus Neomicrothrix sp. | reverse complement strand
ACCTCGAGCTCGACACGGCTCGGCATGTCGCCCGTCGGGCCCAACGCACCCTCGAGCTCACGGCCAAGGAGTTCGCCCTGCTGCGCTACTTCATGACCCATCCTGGGCAGGTACTGTCGCAGGAGACCCTGCTCGAACACGTGTGGGACGAGTACGCCGACCCGTTCACCAACACCGTACGGGTCACGGTTGGCACCCTGCGCCGTAAGCTGGCGGTGGCCGACGAGCCGCAGCTCATCGAGACCGTCGTCGGCCGAGGCTACCGGCTGAAGGACGATCTGTGAGTGCTCGATGAGCATCCGCCTGCGCCTCGCGCTCACCTATTCACTGGTGATGTGCCTGCTCTCTGCGCTAGCCGTCGGCGCCATCTACCTGGCATTGGTGCACGCCGTCGACAACGCACCGCCGCCGGTTTCGAAAAACCTCATCCAGCAGGTGCCGGGCGGTTTCAACGTGACTCCGGTGCAGATCGAATCGATCCAGCGGGCGGTCAACCAGGCAACGATCGACAAGCTCGGTACCTATTCGGTCAGCGCCCTGTTGGTGTTCTTCGTTGCCAGCTTCGGGGTCAGTTGGCTGATCGCCGGCTACCTGTTGCGTCCGGTCGGGCGCATCACTCGGGTGGCCCGAGAGATCTCGGCGACCGACCTCACCCGCCGCATCGGCCTGCAGGGACCCGACGACGAGCTTCACCAGTTGGCCGACACGTTCGACCAGATGCTGGGTCGCCTCGACGAGGCTTTCGCCGGCCAACGTGAGTTCATCCAGGAGGCGTCCCACGAGCTGCGAAATCCCCTGGCGGTGATCCGCACCAACCTCGAGGTCACCCTCAGCGACCCTGATGCTTCGCCCGATGATCTGCGCCACACCGCCGAGGTCGTGCAACGCTCGACCGAACGCATGACGCGGCTGGTCGATGATCTGTTGCTCTACGCCCGCAACGAGCGGCCGGCCATCGAGCGTGACCCCGTCGATGCGTTCTCGCTGGTGCACGAGGCGGCCGACGAGTTCCGGACTCCGGCCGAGGCCCGTGGTCTGCGCATCGAATGGGCCGCCGAGCCGGGGCTGATGATCACCGGTGACCGCAACGCGCTGCGCCAGGCGTTGGCCAACCTGCTGGCCAACGCCACTCGTCTGGCGCCGACCGGCACGCGGGTGCGGGTACGGGCCGGCCGCGAGGGTCCTTGGATCTGGCTGGCAGTCGACGACGAGGGCCCTGGCATCGCCGCCGACGAGCAGGGTCGGGTGTTCCAGCAGTTCTGGCGGGGTGAGGCCTCGGGCGTGCGCGGCGACCGGCGCAGTGGACTCGGATTGGCGATCGTGCGCCAGATCGTCGAAGCCCATGGTGGTGAGGTGAAGTTGGTGTCGGCCCTCGGCTCGGGCTCGACCTTTGCCCTCTGGCTGCCGGCGACGGTTATGGCCGAGCCGGCATCGTTGCCCGTGCCACCGTCCCCACACCCCGAGCCGCCGCTTCGGGCGCAGGTGCCGGGCCCTTAGCTTTCTTTTACCCGTCGCCGCGTACCTTCGCCTTCAGTCAGACGTTCACCTCTCGACGAAGGACGCACCGTGACCACGCCTTGGGATTCCGAGCCCGCCGC
>JAYUBX010000501.1:0-1840 GCA_043740665.1 Candidatus Neomicrothrix sp. | reverse complement strand
GCTGGTCGCCCAGGTGCGCACCGAGTCGTGGTGGCGGGACTGGATCAGCCGGTGCACCGTGCCCGACGAGTGGGCCGAGGCCAGTCGCCGTTCGCTGCTCACGCTCAAGGCGCTCACCTTCGGTGCCACCGGCGGCATCGTCGCCGCGCCCACGACGTCGTTGCCCGAACAGATCGGCGGTCCCCGCAACTGGGACTACCGGTACTGCTGGTTGCGCGACGCCACCTTCACGCTGCACGCGCTGCTCGACGCTGGCTATCGCCACGAGGCCGAAGCCTGGAGCGAATGGCTGCGCCGGGCCGTCGCCGGCAGCCCCGACAAGTTGCAGATCATGTACGGGGTCACCGGCGAGCGTCGCCTGACCGAGAGCATCCTCGACTGGCTGCCCGGCTACGAGGGCTCGACGCCGGTGCGCATCGGCAATGCCGCCAGCGAGCAGTTCCAGCTCGACGTCTACGGCGAGACACTCGACATGTTGCACACGGCCCGGGCCGTCGACATGGGATTCTCGCCCGACAGCTGGGACCTCGCCCGATTCCTGGTCGAGCACGTGCGCAAGGTGTGGCACGAACCCGACGACGGCATCTGGGAGGTCCGTGGGCCCCGCCGTCATTTCGTGCACTCGAAGGTCATGGCCTGGGTTGCAGTCGACCGCTGGGTGCGGATGATCGAGGACGCCGGGGCCGATGCGCCGGTCGATGCGGCCGCATTGAGCGAGTGGCGGGTGCTGCGGGCCGAGATTCATGCCGAGGTCTGCGCCGAGGGGGTCGATCCCGACCGGGGGTGCTTCACCCAGTTCTACGGTTCGACGCAGCTCGATGCCAGCTTGTTGATGTTGGCGCTGGTGGGGTTCCTGCCCCCCGACGACCCGCGCATCGTGGCGACGGTCGAGGCCATCGAGAGCGATCTGCTGGTCGACGGGTTCGTGCTGCGTTACCGCACTGATATCACCGCGGCGGGCGGCATCGGCACGTCGGTCGACGGCCTGCCACCGGGTGAGGGCGCGTTCTTGCTCACGACGTTTTGGCTGGTCGACAACCTGGTGCTGCTCGGCCGCATCGACGACGCCCGCGACCGGTTCGAAGCGCTGCTGGCGTTGCGCAACGACGTCGGCCTGCTGTCCGAAGAATGGGACGTCGCCGCGGGGCGCATGGTCGGCAACTTCCCCCAGGCGTTCTCGCACATCGGGCTGCTGAACAGCGCCAGCAACCTGGCCCGAGGCCTCGCTGGTCCCGCCGCCCGTCGGTCCCACACCACCCGCTGATCGGGGGTCAGGTCGGGGAGTGGCTCGGGAAGAGGGCGGGGGCGAGGAAGGTGGCGAGCAGGCGGCGCTCGTCGTCGGCGGTGTGATGTCGGGGACCGTCGACCGTCAACAGCGAGAGCACGCAGCGCAGCCCCCATTCCGAGACTTCGTCGACGTCGACATCAGCGCGGAGCAAGCCCTGGTGCTGGGCCTCGGTCATGCGGGGTCGCCAGTCGTCCAACACGATGGCGAACAGGGCCTCGCTGGCGCCGCTGATGGTGGCCGACACCCCGCCGGTGTCGCGGTTGAGCAGCACCCCGAGCTTCGGGTCGTGGCGCAGCCGGTCGAGCAGTTGCACGATTGCTTCGACCAGGCCCGCACCGAAGCGTTCGGGGGTGTCGGCGTCGGCCAGGTAGATGTCGAGGTCGCCATCACCTGACCGTTCGAGGCTGCGCAGCACGACGGCCAGGATCAGTTCGTCCCGGTTGTCGAAGTAGCGATAGATGGTGGCTCGCGACACCTTGGCGGCCGAGGCGATGTCCTCGACGGTGGTCTTGGCCAGGCCGACGCGGTCGATGCAGGCTTCGGCCGCGTCGA
>JAYUBX010000500.1:0-3280 GCA_043740665.1 Candidatus Neomicrothrix sp. | reverse complement strand
ACCGCGGCGCGGGATGCTGACCTGGTCGAGGTCGGCATCGACCATGCGGGTCACCAGATCGGCGAACGGTGTCTGCGGTTGCCATCCCAGCACGGTACGGGCTCGTGACGAATCTCCGACCAACAGGTCGACTTCGGCCGGCCGGAAGAACGCCTCGTCCTGCACGACGAATTCCTCGTAGTCGAGGCCGGCGTGACTGAACGCGATCTGACAGAACTCTCGCACCGAGTGGGTCTCACCGGTCGAGACGACGAAGTCGCTGGGCTCGTCCTGCTGCAGCATCCGCCACATCGCATCGACATAGTCACCGGCGAAGCCCCAATCGCGCTGCGCCTCGAGGTTCCCGAGCCGCAACTCGGTCGCCAGCCCGTGCCTGATGCGGGCCACGCCGTGGGTGATCTTGCGGGTGACGAACTCGAGCCCGCGGCGAGGACTCTCGTGGTTGAACAGGATTCCCGACGAGGCGTGCAGGTCGTAGCTCTCGCGGTAGTTGACCGTAATCCAGTGTCCGTACACCTTGGCCACGCCGTAGGGACTGCGAGGGTAGAACGGGGTGCTCTCGACCTGGGGCACCTCGACGACCTTTCCGAACATCTCGCTGCTGCTGGCCTGGTAGAACCGCACGCCTGGGTCGACGATGCGGATGGCGTCGAGCAGGCGGGTTACCCCGAGGGCGGTGGTCTCGCCGGTCAGCACCGGCTGACCGAACGAGGTCTGCACGAAGCTCTGGGCCGCCAGGTTGTAGATCTCGTCGGGCCGATGGGTGCGCAGGACGTCGATCAGTGACGCCTCGTCGAGCAGATCGCCGGGCACGAGGGTCAGCCGATCCTGCAGATGTCCGATCCGTTCGAAGTTGACGGTGCTGCTGCGCCGGACCATGCCGACGACCTCGTAGCCCTTGTCGAGCAGGAGTTCGGCGAGGTACGAACCGTCCTGGCCGGTGATGCCGGTGATGAGCGCTCTGGTGGCCATGGCTCACGGTCTAGCCTGTTGCGGTCCGATCGTCTGCTAAGTGGGTTGGCACATGCCCGAAAACCTGGGACGTCGGATCGCGGCCTACCGATCGAAGTTGGGCCTCACCCAACAGGAGCTCGCCGATCGTCTGGCCATCTCGCGAGTCGCCGTCTCGCATCTCGAATCCGGGATCAGCGACCCCGGCGAGCGCACCGTCACGTTGCTGGCCGGATTGTTCAAGGTGGAGCCTCACGAGCTGGTCGCCGACACCAGCTATCCGGTGGCCAAGATCGACCGGCTGCCGCTGGTTGCGGCGCGTTACACCGAGGTCGAACTGCAGCTCGAACTGCTCGACCGCGATCTGGCGTGGCTGGAACGCATCGAGGTGTCGCCCGGCGAGGCCGAGCGGGTGCTGGCCGAATGGCTCGTGCGGCTCGAGTTCGTCGGCGATCACGCCCACGACCGGCGCGAGCACGACGCCGTGGTGGCGGCCTGTCGTCGAGTCGCGGCCTGGTCGGCGCACCTGCGCGACTGACCGACACCGCCGTTCCGGCGGCACTACATCACTCCCCGAGTCCACCGACTGCCGCAAGAACGGGGTACGGCGGGGTGTCAGGGGCTGACGCGGGCGCGCCATTCGTCGAGCAGGTCGGCCAGGGTCTGATCGAGCGGGATCACCGGCTGCCAGCCGGTGGCGTCGCGCACCTTGGTGGCGTCCCCGCACAGAACGGGCACGTCGACCGGGCGTTGCCGCGACGGGTCATCCTCGATCCGCATGGGCCGTCGGGCCAGCGACAACAGGCGATCAGCCAGCTCACGGATGGCGATGTCGGCGCCGGAGCATACGTTGTAGGCCTCGCCGGCCTCGCCGTGCTCGATCAGCAGGCGATAGACCCGAACCACGTCGCGCACGTCGGTGAAGTCTCGGCGGGGCGAGAGGTTGCCGACGGGGATCGCATCGGTGCCATCGAGCTCGTTGAGGGCGATGCGTTCGGCGATGGCCGATGCCACGAACCGGTTGGTCTGTCCCGGGCCGAGGTGGTTGAAGGCGCGGATGCGCAGCACATCGAGCCCGTAGCCCAGAAAAGCCTGCAGGCCCAGGTAGTCCGCCGCGATCTTGCTGGCCGCGTAGGGGGTCACCGGCCGCAGTGGTGTGTCCTCGGTGATGGGCAGGTCGTCGGGCGTGACCTTGCCGTAGACGTCGGCGCTGCTGACCGAGAGCACCCGGCCGACGTCGGCGTGCACGCACGCTTGCAACAGGTTCAGGGTGCCGTCGGCGTTGGCCTGGAACGCGGCGAGCGGCTCGTCCCACGAAGCTCCGACATCGCTCCATCCGGCCAGGTGATAAACCGCGTCGGGTCGCAGCTCACCGACGAACGCATCGAGGGCGGGGCCGTCGAGCAGGTCGGGACCATCGGGCCGATCGAAGCCGACCACGTCATCACCGCACGCTTCGAGATGGGCCCGCAAGTGACGGCCCACGAACCCCTCGACGCCGGTCACGAGTGCTCTCATCGGCCGACTTTCACCCCTGCATCATTGGCCCGGACAGCGCGAGTGTAGGACGGCTGCCCGTGAGTCGGTCACGGGCGGTTGATCAGCGTTGGGCCGGCGACGAGTTGCCGGTGAGTTGGGCGTAGACCTCGACCAGTCCGTCGGCGGTCGCGTCCCAGCTGAAGTCGGCGGCTCGCGCTCGGCCGGCCAGGCGCAACTCGTCGGCCCGGCTGGCATCACCGAGCACCGAACCGATGGCACCCGCCAGCGCATCGGGATCGCCCGCCGGCACCAGCACCGCGGCATGGCCCAGCACCTCGGGCAACGAGCCGGCGGTGGTGGCCACGACGGGGGTGCCGGCGTGCATCGCTTCGAGCGGCGGAAGGCCGAACCCCTCGTAGCGCGATGGATAGGCGAAGACGGCTGCTCCCCGCACGAGAGCGGCGCGGCGTTCGTCGTCGACCCAACCCAGTCGGGTGACCCGATCGTGGTGGGCGGCAGTAGCCAGCGCGGTGGCCAAATCGTCGGCGCCCCACCCGTCGGGACCGGCGATCACGAGCCGCAACTCAGGGTCGTCGTCGGCCAATCGATCGAAGGCTTGCACGAGGGTCGGCAGATCCTTGCGAGGCTCGACCGTGCCGAGCGCGAGGACATACCGATCACCGCCAGCCAGGCGGCCACCGGCGTCGCCGTCGGTGCCGGGCCCGATGGCGACCAGTGGCGATACGCCGTTGGGCACCACGATCACTCGCTCCGGCTCGACGTCGAAGACGTCGAGGACCTCGTCGCCGACGAACCTCGACACGACGTGGATCGTGGCGCCCCGGGCCAA
>JAYUBX010000499.1:0-8443 GCA_043740665.1 Candidatus Neomicrothrix sp. | reverse complement strand
GCTCACCGGGGCTCAGACCCGGGCGATAGCCGAGATCGACGCCGACCTGGCTGCTCCCCATCCGATGCACCGGCTGCTGCAGGGCGACGTCGGCTCGGGTAAGACCATCGTGGCTGTAAGTGCCCTACTGGTGGCGGTGCAGGGGGGCCACCAGGGTGCGTTCATGGCGCCCACTGAGGTCCTGGCCGAGCAGCACTTCATCGGGGTGCGCACCCTGCTCGAAGGTTTCACGGTGCCCGATACCAATGCCGAGAGCCTGTTCGGCGGGGCCGGGATGGACCGCGAGCTGCGGGTCGAGTTGCTCACCAATCGCACAACCGCGGCCGAGCGTCGCCGCATTCTGGCCGCCCTGTCGGCCGGTGAGGTCGACATCGCCATCGGCACCCACGCCCTGATCCAGGAAGGCATCGAGTTCCGTTCGCTCGGCGTCGTCGTCATCGACGAGCAGCATCGGTTCGGGGTCGAGCAGCGAGCGGCCCTACGCGGCAAGAGCGCAGGCGAGGCCGTCCCGGACGTGCTGGTGATGACGGCCACACCGATCCCGCGAACCGCGGCGATGACGGTGTACGGCGACCTCGATGTGTCGGTGCTCGACGAGATGCCCCCCGGTCGCACCCCCATCGTCACCACGTGGGCACGCACCGAATCAGACGAGGCCGACGTGTGGCAACTGGTGCGGGCTCAGGTCCGCGACGGGCACCAGGCCTATGTCGTGTGCCCGCTCATTGACGAGAGCGAGAAGCTCGAGGTGCGCTCGGCCGAGGAGACCTACGAGCGATTGCAGGCCGACGAGCTGGCCGGCCTTCGACTCGGGCTGCTGCACGGTCGGGTGAACCCGAGCGACAAAGAGAAGGCGATGTCCCTCTTCCGGGCGGGCGGCCTCGACGTGCTGGTTGCGACGACCGTCATCGAGGTCGGGGTCGACGTACCCAACGCCACGGTCATGGTGATCCTCGACGCCGATCGGTTCGGGATCGCCCAGTTGCACCAGCTACGAGGCCGGGTCGGGCGGGGTACGGCCCATTCGTACTGCGAGCTGGTCGGCGAGGCGACGACCCCCGACGGCGAGGCCCGGATCGAGGCCCTGGTGCGCACGACCGACGGCTTCGAACTGGCCGAGGTCGACCTCGATCTGCGAGGTGAGGGCACGATCATGGGCGAGCGGCAAAAGGGCCGGAACGACCTGAAGCTGGCGTCGTTGCGTCGCGACCGAGAGTGGGTGCAGCGGGCCCGTGACGTGGCCTTCGAGTTGATTGATGCCGATCCGACGCTGGTCGACCATCCCGCTTTGGCCGAGGAGATCGAACTTTTCCTCGGCGACGAGGACGCGACCGACTTCCTGCTGAAGTCCTGACCGATAGCGTCGAGTGATGGATCCGGATCGACTCATGCCGTCACCCGAGACGATCACGGCGACCTGTCCTCGACCGGTGGGCCGGCCGGTGATGTTGCAGGGGTGGCATGACCTGACGTCGATCCACTGGCCCTTCGACCCCGAGGTGGTGCAGCGCATCCTTCCACCGGAGTTGACCGTCGATGTCTGTGAGGGCAAGGCATGGGTGGGTGTCATCCCCTTCGACATGCAGCGTGTTCGGGTGCCTCGGTTGCCGGCCTTCGGGCCGCTCTCGACCTTCCCGGAGACCAATGTTCGCACCTACGTGGTGGCCCCCGACGGCCGCCGGGCCGTGTGGTTCTGCAGTCTCGACATCACTCGCCTGATTCCGGCTCTGGTCGCGCGGGTGACCTACGGCCTGCCCTACTGCTGGGCGCAGATGTCGATCGATCATCGCCCCGACGGCATCATCGAGTACTCGTCGCGCCGACGGTGGCCGGGTCGGGGGCCACACACCCGGTTCGAGGTCGAGGTCGGCGACGCCATCGCCGCCGCCGACGTGACCGAGCTCGAGCACTTCCTCACGGCCCGATGGGCGCTGGCGTCCACTTTTCTGGGCCAGAACCTGTGGGCCGCGGTTGATCACGGTGTCTGGCCGCTGCATCGGGCCCAGTTGCGGTCAGGAGCCGAGTCGCTCGTCGCCGCCGCCGGTCTTCCTGATCCGGTCGGCGAACCGGTGGTGCTGTGGTCGCCCGGCGTCGAGGTGCGCATCGGCCGGCCCGCTCGCCTGCGCTGACCCAGCGCGATCAGGGGGGGCGGGGCTCGTCCGCGTAGGGGATGCGAACCAGGTCGAACACGTCGCCGAGGGCGGCCCACTCGTTGCGGCCAAGCCGGGCGGCGGGGTCGAGCAGGTGCACATCAGGCAAGCCGTCGGCTGCCAGCACCGAGCGCCAGACCGCCAGGTGGACAATCTGGCCGAACACCACCGTGCTGTCGCCGAATGACTTCTCACCGACCAAGCGGCATTCGAGCGCGACCGGGGATCCGGCGACCCGAAACGGCGCCACCATCAGGCTTGGCTCGCGTTCGACGCCGGTGTGGTCGAACTCGCTGTGATCGCCGGGAAAGTCGGTCGCTGTCCGGTTGACCGCGTCGGCCAGGGATCGGGGGGCGAGGGCTACGACGAACTCGCCCGTCGCCCGCACGTTGCGCAGTGTGTCCTTGTCGCCGACCGACGTGAACGACACGATCGGCGGCTCGGCGGACGCCACGGTGAAGAACGAGTGGGGGGCCAAGTTGTCGATCCCCTCGGCTGATCGGGAAGATACCCACGCGATCGGCCGGGGTACCACCGTGGCGGTCAGCCATGGATAGGTGCCGTAGGGCCCGAGGTCAGCCGGGTCGATCTCGATCCGATCGGGCGCACCGCTCGGCTCGGTCATGGTCGGGCGATCCTGATCATGGCTGGAGCGTACGGGTCGGTCATGCGGATCCGGCCAGCCGGGACTTCGGGGTGCCTCGAACGGCTCGACTCCCAGTAGGTTCGATGTTCCCCCGCCACCGAGGAGCACCTGAATGTCCAGCCAGGCTGATTTCACCGACGACGAGTGGACCGCAGTCATCGAAGCACCCCTCGAGGTGTTGGTGACCATGTTCGCGGCAGGGCAGCACGGACCCATCTCGACCATCAAGGAGTCGAGCGCCGGCGCCCACGCCATCGCCCAACCCGGCAACCGAGGCGCCGCGTCCGGGTTGATTGCCGAGATCATTCCCCTGGCCGAGAGCAAGCAGGCCCGCCACGACGTCGGCCATCCGCACGGTGACTCGCTGCCGCATCTCATCGACGCGTGCCTCGATCGGCTGCGTCCGGCGGCCGCCGCGCTGGCCAAGCGCCCGGACGACGAGGCCGATGAGGTCGGCGGCTGGCTGGTCGACATCGCCGTGGCCGTGGCCGCCGCGGCCAAAGGGGTGAGCGACACCGAACGCGAGACGATGGGCAAGATCGCGGCGATATTCGGCGTGACCGCGCCGACCATCTGACCATCGGATCTGCCATCGTGGTGGGTCCATGAGCACAAGCAATGGCGATCACCCGGACGCCGAGCCTGGCGACGACGGATCCGAGCGACGGCCGGGGCCGCAGGTGGCCTACGCCGTCAACTGGCTCACCGTCCTCGCCGTCGACGCGACCATGGGACTGATCGTCGTGGTCGCCGGCCTGGTCGCACTGATCGTATGGAACTTCTACCTCGGTGCCTTTCTGATGCTCATGGGTTGCCTCTACGTCGCCATGGTCGTCCGTCGGGGCGATCGGTGGCGCCGGCTTCGTCGCGACGCTGGTCTCTGAGTGGATTGGTACGCTCGCCCGTCATGGACGAGCCCCGCGGTTTGGCCGTGGCCAAGAACATCGTGTGCGTCGACTGTGGTGGGCTCTGCCATCTGATGTCGCACGAACCGCCCGAAGGTTGGGAGCCCGATGATGTCGTCGCCTATCGCTGCGAGGACTGCCTCGACCGGTGGGACATCGTCCTCGAGGATGAAGACAACGATCCCTACGGCTGACCGTCGCCCACCCAGGTTTTCACCCCCTCGATGTTTCGCTGAGCGAAACAAATCAGCGCCGAAACCGGGGTTGGGGTTGGGGGGGCGGGCGGACGTATGCGGGTGATCGCGGGGGTGGCTCGGGGGCGACGGCTGATCGCGCCCGAGGGCGACGACACCCGACCGACCGGCGATCGCGTGCGGGAGGCCACCTTCAACGCGCTGCACAGCCTCGGCGCGCTCGACGGGGCGACGGTGGTCGACCCGTTCGCCGGTAGCGGGGCCCTGGGGATCGAGGCGCTGTCGCGCGGGGCGGCCCACGCCACCTTCGCCGACACCGACCGTCGGGCGATCCGGGCCATCGAGACCAATCTGGCGGCGACCGGTCTCGGCGATCGGGCCACCGTGCGTACCGAGGCGGCCGAGCGGTTGATCTCCGGGGCGGTCGAGGCGGGCGAGCGCTGGGATCTGGCCCTGCTCGATCCGCCGTACGCCTTCGATCGATGGGACGAGTTGTTGGTGGCGCTGCCGGCCGACCTGGCTGTCATCGAGTCGGGCCGGGCGATCGACCCGCCTGTCGGATGGCGTGTGGTCAGGGAGCGGCGGTACGGGACTACGCTCGTTTCCGTCCTTGGTTCGATTCCCTCCACCGGTCAACCGACCGGGGCTTCCCCTCCGGAGTGACCCGTGGCGCTCGTGCTCTACCCCGGGTCGTTTGACCCGATCCATAACGGCCATCTCGAGATCATCGACACCGCATCGCGCCTGTTTGACGGGGTGATCGTGGCGGCCATGCGCAATCCCCAAAAGGGTGAGCCGCTGTTCAACCTCGACGAGCGCGAGGCGATGCTGCGTGAGAGCGTGGCCCACCTCGACAACGTCGAGGTCACCATGTTCTCGAGCCTGGTCGTTGATCTGGCCCGCGATGTGGGCGCCGATTTCATCGTCAAGGGTCTGCGGGCCGTCTCTGATTTCGAGTCCGAGCTGCAGATGGCCCAGATGAACAAAGGCATCTCCGGCGTTTACACCCTGTTCATCCCGTCTGCGTCCGACCATTCGTTTCTCGCCTCGAAGCTGATCCGTGAGATCGCCCGCTTCGGTGGCAACGTCTCGGCCATGGTCCCCCCTGCGGTGGCCAAGCGCCTCGAGGAGAAATACCCATCGTGAGCAACCCATCGTGACCGAGTACGAAGACGATCTCGACGAGCTGGCCGACCTTTCGTCGGCGCCCGTGGGTGCGCCCTACCACGGCGCCGAGACCGAGGAGATCCTGCTGCAGCTGCACGACATCGTCGATGCGGCCAGGCCGGTGCCGCTCTCGGCCTCGTCGATGATCTCGAAGGATGAGGTCCTCGAATTGGTGGGCGAGGCGTTGGCCCGCCTGCCCGAGGAACTGCGGGCGGCCCGGTGGCTGCTCAAGGAACGCGAGGAGTACCTGGCTCGCGTGCGGCACGAGGGCGACGAGATCCTCGATCAGGCCCGCACCCGGGCCGAACGCATGGTGCAGCGCACCGAGGTGGTCAAGGCGGCCGAGGCGCGGGCCTATCAGATCGTCGACACCGCCGAGTCCGAGGCCCGGCGACTGCACCACGAGGTCGAGGACTTCTGCGACCAGAAGCTGGCCAGCTTCGAGATCGTGCTCGATCGAACCATGAAGCTGGTCGCGTCGGGTCGCCAGAAGTTGCAGGGAACCAACTTGGTTGCTGAAGGCGGCGACGAGCATCCGCTCGATTTGCCACCGCCGCCCGACCCCATCGCTCCAACGGTGGTCGAAGGCTTCTACGACGACAGCCCCGAGCCGGCCTACGACGAAGAGTTCTACGACCAGGACGACGCCTCGTGACACCGGCTCGGCCGCTCCAGGTAGGGGTGTCCGAGCTGCTGCGGCACCCGGGCAGCCGGCGGACCTTCCAGGCTGAAGTCGTGCTGCCGGGGCTCAGCCTCACCACCGCATCGGTGCCCGACGACGCGCCGGTGCGCATCGACTTGGTGCTCGAGTCGTTGAGTACCGCCCTGACCGCCAGTGGCACCGTGCGCGTCGATTGGGAGGGGGCCTGTCGGCGGTGTCTCGACCCCGTGCACGGTGAGGCCACGACCGAGGTCCACGCCGAGGTCTTCGAGTTCAAGCCCACCGACGGTGAGACCTATTCGCTGGCCGGCGAGCAGATCGACCTCGAGCCGATGATCCGTGACGCTGTCCTGCTGGCGCTGCCGCTCGCGCCGTTGTGCGGTGACGACTGCCGGGGACCGGCCCCCGACGCGTTCCCGACCGGCACCGATCCGGAGGTCGACGACGTGCCCCTCGATCCGCGGTGGGCCGGCCTCGATGACCTGTCCTTCGACGAGTAGTCAGCGAGTGACACGCCGACGGCAGGAACCGCCAGCGGACCTCGCTTCGACCGGGAGCGGTCGCGCCCGCTAGAGTCTGTCGTTCGCGTCCGTCGCCTCGCGCCCGATCCCGGCACTTGGCCACCCGCTCACCGATTCGCACCACCAGCAGAGGCCCCGAGAAAAATGGCTGTTCCCAAGAAGAAGACCTCGAAGTCGAAGAGCCGTAGCCGTCGGGCCTCGGCCTGGACCCTTTCGGTCGCTCCCCGCAGCAGCTGCCCCCGCTGCGGTGCCACCAAGGTGCCGCACATCGTGTGCCGCAACTGTGGTTGGTACCACGGCCGCCAGGCCATCGACGTCGACTGATCTCGACCCGGTCGTGACCGCCATGTTGCCCATCGCCGTCGACGCCATGGGCGGCGACCACGCTCCCCACGCCATCGTGGCCGGGGCCAGGCAGGCCGCTCTCGAGTTGGGTGTGCCCATCCTGTTAGTGGGTCGACCCGACGAGATCGGCGATCCCGGCGATCTCGAGGTCCTGCCCGCTTCTGAAGTGATCGCCATGGACGCCGACGCTGGCGCCAGCGTGCGCCGAATGAAAGATTCCTCGCTGGTGCGAGCGGCCGAGGCGGTTCGCGATGGCCGTGCGTCGGCGATGGTCAGCGCCGGCAACACCGGAGCCACCATGGCCAGCGCCCTGCTGCGCATGGGCCGCATCAAGGGTGTGGCCCGGCCCGCCATCGCCACGCCGATCCCCGTGTTGGGTGGCACCCCCACCGTGATGCTCGACGCGGGGGCCAACGCCGAGTGCAACCCCGAGTGGCTGGTGCAGTTCGCCCAGATGGGCGCCGTCTACGCCCGCGATCGTTTCGGTATTGAGCATCCGAGGGTCGCGCTGCTCTCGATCGGCGAGGAGCCCACCAAGGGCAATCCGCTGGTCAAGGCCACCCACAAGTTACTGGCCGACCCGTCGTGGATCGGCTCGACGGGTGCCGTCTTCGTCGGCAACGTCGAGGGCCGTGACCTGATGACCGATGCCGCCGATGTCGTGGTCACCGACGGCTTCACCGGCAACGTGGCGCTCAAGACCCTCGAAGGGGGCCTGCGGGCGCTGGTCAACGGTGTGCTGGCCTCGTTCGACACCGACGATGCCACCCGAGCGGCGGCCGAGGTGCTGCTTCCGGCATTGGCCCCGTTGTACGCCCAGCTCGACCCCGAGAACGTCGGCGGCGCCATGCTGCTCGGCGTCGACGGTGTCTGCATCATCAGTCACGGGTCCTCGTCGGCCACCGCGATGGTCAACGCCATCCGCATCGCCCGTGACCTGGTTGTCGGCGAGGTCGTCGAGCATCTGCGGTCCGCCACCGCACCTGCCTCTTGACACGAAAAAAGTGGCTCTGACCAGCACTTTTACCGGTCTTCACAAGCGAACAAGGCCAGAATCTGGTAGAGTTCGGCCCGTTGAGTGCCGCCGGACCGGTGGCGTCGCGTCGAAGGAGATCGCAGCCGTGCCCGCAGAAACCCATGTGACCAACGGGCCGATTGGTCGGCAAGAGATCGTCGATCTGGTCCGTGATCGGCTGGCCGACATCCTCGAGATCGAGCCATCGGCCATCCACGAAGGCGACTCCTTCGCCGACGACCTCGAAGCTGACTCACTGGCGCTCATCGAGCTGGTCGAGGCCATCGAGGAAGAGCTCAGCGAGCGCAGCGTCGGCTTCCGCATCGAAGACGAGGATCTCGAAGACCTCAAAACGGTGCGGGACGCGGTCGACTACGTGGTCGCGCGTCTGGGCTGATCCGCTGGCCACCGACCCGCTCGACCACTTCGCCGAACGGCTCGGCTGTCCGTTCACCACGCCGAGCTTGCTCGCGCTCGCGGTGACGCACCGTTCGTGGTGCGCCGAACACGCCGGCCACGAATCGAATGAGCGGCTCGAGTTCCTGGGCGATGCCGTGCTCGGCATGGTCGTCACCACCTATGTGTACGAGACGTTTCCCGAGATGCCCGAAGGCGAGTTGGCCAAGGTGCGGGCGTCGGTGGTGAACGCCACCGCGCTGGCCGAGGTCGCCGCCGAAGTCGGTCTGGGTCATGTGCTGCGACTGGGCAAGGGTGAGGACGCCAGCGGGGGTCGGGGCAAGCTCTCGATCCTGGCCGATGCCATGGAAGCGGTCATCGGTGCGGCCTATCTCGATCAGGGTTGGCCGGCGGCCAATGCCATCGTCCTCGGTGTGCTCGGC
>JAYUBX010000498.1:0-1844 GCA_043740665.1 Candidatus Neomicrothrix sp. | reverse complement strand
GACCGCCTCGAACCCTCGTGATTCGGCGTACTGGGCGATCTGCATGCCCTCTCGGATCGGATGGGCATCCTGCAGGTAGATGGCCAGGCGGGTCATCGGGCTCCTCTCACAGGTGGGCGAACAGACGCTGGGCCTGCTCGGCGGCTCGGGCGCGGATCTCGTCCGCGTCGACACGGGTGGGCCGGCCGGCGGCCAGGACGACCTCGTCACCGATGACGACCTCGATCGGGCGCACGTCGGTGGTGTAGGCGAGGCGCCAGGGCTCCATCGGCTGGTAGCTCCACGTGACACGATCGGTCTCGGCCTCGGGCATCAGGTGCCATCCCTCGGCCAGCCACGACCAGGCTTGCTCGGCGCCGGCGGTCACGTCGTCCTCGCGTTGGCGGGCGAACGCCACGCGGAACTCGTCGAGCAGGGCGGCACCGATGCCGTCGGTGCCGAGGGCCACCGGGTTGGTGAAGCGGGCCGGCCGGGCGTAGCCGACGGCGTTGTTCATGTTCGAACGCGGGTTGTGCACGATGGTGCCGGCCAGGCCATGGTCGTCGGCCAGGTGGACGCCGTGCACCAACAGCCACCGGTCATCGGTCAACCCCGCCAACCGTTCGGCGGCCTCGGCGTCATCGGGGCTCTCGGCCACGTGGACGTGGCCGCCAACCCCGAGATCTGTGGCCAACCCCGCAGCCGCTTCGAGCGTGTCGTCGCTGCACGTGAAGGCGGCGTGGATGCCGACCAGCCCTCTACGGCGACCGGTGGTCCACTCGTCGGACCCCAGTGCGCCGCGCAGGAAGCGCTCGTTCTCGGCCAGCCCGGTCTGGGCCCCGTCGGGTCCGTGGCGGTCGGTGACGCCGTAGGCGCACGACACCCGCACGCCGACCTCGGCGCAGGCGTCGGCGATGACGTCGAGACTGCCTTCGATGGCTCGGGGCGACTCGTGGTGGTCGATGATCGCGGTGCAGCCGCTCTCGAGCGCTTCGAGCGCGCCGAGCCGGGCTGACCACGCGATCATCTCCAGGTCGAGGGCCACATCGAGGCGCCACCAGACCCGCTCGAGGATCTCGAGGAACGTGGTCGGGGTGACCTCGGCCGCCGGCATGCCCCGGGCGAGCGTCGAATAGAGATGGTGATGGGCGCAGACCAGTCCCGGCGTGACGGCCGTTTCGCTCATGCCGGGCCGGTGTCGGGCTTGGGGCCGGCCGTACCGGTGTCGGGCCGCATGGGCAACACGGTGCGCCACCGGCCGTCGAACTCGTGCAGGGCGGCGGCCACCGCGCCGGCCGTGGGCACCAGCCCGATCTCGCCCACACCTTTGACCCCGTACGGCGAGTTGGGCTGGGGCACCTCGACCAGGATCGTCTCGACTTCGGGCATGTCCTTGGGTCGGATGATGCCCAGGCTCTTGAGGGTCATGGCGGTCGGCCGGCCGGACTCGTCGGTGGGGAACGACTCGGTCAGGGCGTACCCGAGGCCCATGTGCACCGAGCCCTCGACCTGACCCTCGCACAGCAGCGGGTTCACCGCCCGACCCACGTCGTGGACGGCGACGACCTTCTCGATGCGTCCCGTCTCGGGGTTGGCGATGACGAGTTGGGCGGCGTAGCCGAAGGTCGAGTGGATGATCGGGTGCTCGAGACCGTCGGAGATCTTGTTGGTCCAATCGACGCGGTACTCACCCTCGTAGTCGTGATCGAGTCGGCAGCCGTCGGCCATCGCCGCCCGGCAGGCTTCGGCCACTGAGCCCGCGCTCATCAGCGTGCCTCGACTGCCGGTGGTCTGGCCGGCACCGAGCTCGCGTGTGGTGTCGACGATCACCCGGATGCGGTCCGGCTCGATGCCCAGCTCGGTGA
>JAYUBX010000497.1:0-7727 GCA_043740665.1 Candidatus Neomicrothrix sp. | reverse complement strand
TGCTGCCCGACTTCCCCGGGTATGTCGTCACCCCGCGGGCTCGTGGTGCTGACCTGCAGGTGCAAGCGCTGCCCTACCCGCTGAACAAGACCAACTTCGGCCTGGGCCGCTACCTCACCGCTACGTTCCCCGACTCGATCAGCAGGGTCGGCTATCTCACCGGCAACGTGGCCACCACCGTCGTGGCCAAGGATCAGGTCAAGGACGCCGGCGTGCAGCTGGGCTGGCAGACGGTCTACGACGACCAGTACAGCGCCCTCGGCGAGTCGACCTGGGTGCCCACCGCCCAGGCCATCAAGGACAAGGGCGTCAAGGGTCTGTACTACGTCGGTGAGCCGACCAACCTCGGTCGCCTGCTCGCCGCCCTCGACCAGATTGGCTACAAGCTCGACTGGGTGGCGGGAGCCGGCAATCTCTACGACCAGTCGATGATCGACTCGGCCGGGGCCAGCCTCGACTCGAACCCCGTGTACTCGGCCACCTCGGTCACGCCGTTCCTCGCCGCCGCCACGGTGCCCGCCGTCGCCCAGTACCAGGAGCTGTTCGCCAAATATCTGCCCAAGGGCAAGAAGGACGCCGCCCTCGGATTGAACTCGTTCAACGCCTGGCTGTTGTGGGCCAAGTCGGCGCAATCGTGCGGCGCCAACCTCACCCGCCGCTGCATTCTCGATGCCGGTCTGGCCACCACGACGTGGAACGGTGGGGGACTGGCGGCGGCGGCCGACCCTGCCACCCACGATCAGCCCCCCCACTGCATCTCGCTGCAGAAAGCCACCAGCAGCGGGTTCTCGCTCATCGACTGGGAGAGTCAGGACGGTGTCTACAACTGCGACCCGGCCAACGTCATCACCCTGACTGGTGACTATGGCAAGCCGGCCAGCCTGGCCGAGGCCGGCAAGACGCTCGATCAGCTCAACTGATCGACGAGTGATCGGCGAACCGACCCAGCCGCCGACCAGCCGAAAAACGAGAACCCGTTCCTTTCTGTTCACCTGACGACCCGTCAGGAACTACAGTCCCCCGTGCTCGGCCCGAAGGTTGGTCGCCGGGCGACACCACTATCGTCACAGTCGCACCGGTTCGAGGGGAATCGGTCCGACGTTCGCCAGCGTCTCGCCTTCCCGGCAGCGTTGGCTCACAAGGGGGAACATCCACGTGGGCAGCAACACTCGTCGCGGCATCGCCATCCTCGCCGTCGTCCTCCTGGCCGGCCTGACCGCCTGCTCGCGAAGCGATTCGACATCGACCAGCAATTCGACCACCGGCGGCGGTACTGGCTCGAGCGGCGCACCGGCCAATGGCCAGTTCGGCACCCTCACCACCCCGGAGTGCGGTCCCGCCCCGGCCGGCGAGACCAATACGGCGTCGGCGCCCGGCGTCACGGCCACTGGCATCAACGTGGGCACCATCGCCGACCCTGGCTTCGCGGGGGCCCCGGGCCTCAACCAGGAGCTCTTCGATGCCAGCGTGGCCTTCACCGACTGGTGCAACAGCCTGGGTGGCGTCAACGGTCGCAAGCTTCAGCTCGATCAGCTCGACGCCAAGATCTTCGATTTCAAGCAACGCATCCTGGACGCGTGCGCCAAGGACTTCTCGCTGGTCGGCGGCGGTGGCACCTTCGATGACACGGGGCAGAGCGACCGGCTCAGCTGCACCCTGCCCGACTTCCCCGGCTTCGTCATCACCGCCGCGGCCCGCGGTGCCGACCTGCAGGTGCAGGCGCTGCCCTTCCCGCTCGGCGCCATCAACTTCGGTCTCGCTCGTTACCTGACCGCTCAGTTCCCCGACACGACCAGTCACGTCGGCTACCTGACCGGCAACCTGCCGTCGATCGTGGTGAACAAGGACCAGTACGAAGAAGCCGGCACCAAGCTCGGTTTCCAGACGGTCTACGACGACCGCTACAACCCGGCCGGCGAGCCCACGTGGGTGCCATTCGCCCAGTCGATCAAGGACAAGGGCGTCAGAGGCCTGTGGTACGTCGGTGAGCCGACGAACCTGGGCCGGTTGCTGGCCGCTCTCGACCAGATCGGCTACAAGCTCGACTGGGTCGCAGGTGCCGGCAACCTCGAGGACCAGAGCCTCATCGATTCGGCTGGCACCGGCCTCAACTCCAACACCGTGTACACCCAGACGGCGGTGACTCCGTTCCTGGCCGCCGACAAGGTGCCGGCGGTGGGGCAGTACGAGCAGCTCCTCAAGCAGTACGTGCCCAACGCCAAGCCCAACGCGGCGCTCGGCCTGAACTCGTTCACCGCTTGGCTGTTGTGGGCCCAGTCGGCCAAGGCGTGCGGCGCCGACCTCACCCGGACCTGCCTGATGGCCAAGGGCTCGGGCACCACCTCGTGGGACGGCGGAGGGCTCAGCGCCCTGTCGAACCCGTCGGATCCGTCGCAGCCGTCGTCGTGCATCTCGTTCCAGAAGGCCACCAGCGACGGGTTCTCCCTGATCGACTGGCAGTCCAAGGACGGCGTTTACAACTGCGACTCGGGCAACGTCGTGCAGCTCACTGCCGACTACGGCAAAGCCACGACGCTGGCGGATGTAGGGAAGACTGCCAGTGACGTCAAGTAACCCTGCGTAGGAGCTCCACCCCGTTGGACAAGTTCCTCATCTTCACCATCGTCGGTCTCAGCACGGCCGCGATCTACGCCATCATCGCCAGCGGGCTGGTCGTCACGTACACGACGACGGGCATCTTCAACTTCGCCCACGGGGCGACCGGCATGCTGGCCGCGTTCGTCTACTGGCAGCTCACCGTCAAGTGGGACTGGCCGATCCTGATCGCCATCCCGTTCGTGTTGTTGGTGATGGCACCGTTGTTCGGCATGTTGCTCGACCGCGTCATCATGCGCGGGCTCGAGGGCACCAGCGAAGCCACCAAACTGGTGGTGTCGATCTCGTTGCTGGTGGCCATGATCGGCCTGGCCCAGTGGATCTGGGATCCGAGCAAGGCCCGCACCGTGAAGCAGTTCTTTCCGGGCGAGAAGATCCACCTCGGCCCCACCATCGTCACCTATCACCAGGCCATCACCATCGGGGTGGCGATCCTGGTCGCCATCGGCCTGCGGCTGTTGCTCTATCGCACGCGCATGGGTGTCGCCATGCGCTCGGTGGTCGACGACCGGGCCCTGGCCCGGCTCAACGGCACCCGCACCGGCGCCGTTTCGCAGTTCAGCTGGGCCTTCGGCACGTCGCTGGCCGCTCTCGGTGGCATCCTCATCGTGTCGTCGGCCGGCCTCAGCGCCACGGTGTTGTCGCTGCTCATCGTGAACGCCTATGCGGCCGCCGTCTTCGGCCGGTTGAAGTCGCTGCCGATGACCTTCGTCGGGGCCATCATCATCGGGTGCGCCGACGGCTACCTGTCGGGCTATCTGCCGCAGGGCAACCCCTTCCTGCCGGGTTTGCGGCTCGCCGCCCCGGTCATCTTGTTGTTCGTCACCCTGCTGGTGATGCCCAACAAGGCGCTGCGCAGCCAGGCCCGCACCCGTGAGTACTTCCCGGCCCCGACTCGCAAGGGCATGGTCATGTTCACCGGGCTGGTGTTCGCCTTCGGTGTCGTGTTGGCCACCACGCTGAGCCGCCCCGATCTGAGTACCTACGCCAAGATCTTCGCCGTCGGTATCGTCGCCCTGTCGCTGGTGCCCCTTGTCGGGTTCGCCGGCCAGATCTCGCTGTGTCAGCTGAGCTTCGCCGGCATCGGTGCAATCGTGATGGCCCACCTCGGCGCCGGTGGCAACCCGATGGGCCTGGTCTGGGCGGTCGTGATCTGCGCCGCGGTGGGTGCCCTGGTGGCCCTGCCGGCCCTGCGGCTGTCGGGCATCTATCTGGCCCTCGCCACCGCCGCGTTCGCCGTCGTGCTCGACCGGTGGCTGTTCAACCTGCCGAACTTCAGCTGGGGTCCGCTGCACATCGCCCTGTTCGAACAGGGATCAGTCGCGGTCAAGCCGCTGGCCTTCTTCGGGGTGAAGCTGGGCGATCCTCGAGCGCAGATGATGGTGGCCACGGTCGTGTTCGTGATGGTCGCGCTGTTCGTGATGATGGTGCACCGCAGCGCCTTCGGGCGGCGGCTGCTGGCCATCCGCGACAGCGAGGCGGCATGTGCCACCTTCGGCCTCAACCTGTTGCGGGCCCGCCTGTCGGTCTTCATGCTGTCGGCGGCCATCGCCGGGCTCGGCGGGGCCGTCTTCGCCACCCAGCTCTCGGCCATCACGCCGTCGAACTTCGACTTCTTCACCGGCCTGCCCATCTTCATGATGGTCGTGGTCGGTGGTGCCGGCTACGTCGGTGGCGCCCTGTTCGCCGGCGTCGGCCTGCAGGGGTTCCTGCCCGTCATGACCAAGCTCTGGCCTTCGTTCGCCAAGTGGAGCACCATCACGCCGGGACTGATCGGCATCAGCCTGGGCAAGCAGCCCAGTGGCGCCGCCCCGCAGTTCAGCGAAGGTCTGGCCGAGCTGCGCGACGACACGCCGGTGCTGATCACCCTGCTCAGCGGTCTCACGGTCGCCTGGGTCTTGCGCCTGATCGGCGTGTACGCAGGATGGGGCATGGTCGTGGTCATGGGCATCATGTTCGTGCTGGCTGCGCTCGCTGCCCGCAAGCGGGCCGCGACCCCAGCGCCGGACGCGGCGGCTCCTGTGACCGATGCCGACGCGGTCGTGCCGCTCGAATGGGTCGGCGTCACCGTGCCCTGGACCACCGAACGACTGGCCGAGGTCGATCGGGGCCTCAACCTCGAAGAGTTCGCCTTCGACCTGCAATCGATCGAGCCGCCCGAACGGGAGCCCAGCCATGCCGCTCCTTGAGGTTTCCTCGGTCACGGTGCGCTTCGGCGGAAACGTGGCGCTGGACGACGTGTCGCTGGCGGCCGAGCCCGGGCACGTCACCGGACTCATCGGTCCCAATGGGGCGGGCAAGACCACCATGTTCAACGTCATCAGCGGTCTGCAGGCCCCCACCAGCGGCCGGGTGCTGCTCGATGGCAAGGATGTCTCGCGTCTGAGCCCCACCCAGCGGGCTCGCTGCGGGTTGGCGCGGACCTTCCAGCGCCTCGAGTTGTTTACGATGCTCAGCGTGCGCGAGAACGTGTTGGTGGCGGCGGACATCTATCGGGGCTGGTCGAAGACCAAGACCGATCCGCGGCAACGCACCGACGAGATCCTCGAACGGGTCGGCCTGACCGATGTCGCCGATCTTCGGGTCACCGCCGTGCCCACCGGTCAGGCTCGATTGGTCGAGCTGGCCCGGGCCCTGGCCTGCGATCCGCGGGTGCTGCTGCTCGACGAGCCGGCGGCCGGCCAGGACGATACCGAGACCCAGCGATTCGCCGCCCTGCTGCGCGAGCTGGCCGGCGAGGGCACCGCCGTCGTGCTGGTCGAGCACGACGTGAAGCTGGTCGTCGGGGTGTGCGACGTCATCCACGTGCTTGACTTCGGCCGGATGCTGGCCGTAGGCACCCCCGAACAGATCCAGGCCGATCCGGCCGTCCGCGAGGCGTACCTCGGCGCCATGATCGAGCCGGCATGACCCGGCCCGTGCCCCTCAACGCGGCCGAGGCGGGCCGACCCGAGAACCTTGGCGCGCCACTGCTCGCGCTGCGCGACGTCCACGCCGGTTACGACGGCATCACCGTGCTGCACGGCGTCGACCTGACGGTGCACGCCGGCCAGGTGCTGGCGGTGCTGGGGCCGAACGGCGCCGGCAAGTCGACGACCCTGCGGGTGATCGCTGGCCTGCACCCGGCCCTGTCGGGCGACCTCATGGTGGCCGGTCGGCGGGTGAACGGGGCGTCCCCCGACGAACTAGCTCGCCGCGGGCTGTGTCTGATCCCCGAGGGTCGGGGCATCTTCCCCAACCTCACCGTTCGCGAGAATCTGTGGATGATGACCCATGGTGCCCGCGGCGCCGGCCTGGTCCAGATCGAGGAAGCCGCTTTCGAGCGTTTCCCGCGGTTGGGCGAGCGCCGCACGCAGGTGGCCGGCACCCTGTCGGGTGGCGAGCAGCAGATGTTGGCGTTGGCGCGGGGCCTGGTCACCGACCCGGCGATCCTGCTGCTCGACGAGCTCTCGATGGGCCTGGCGCCGCTGGTCGTCGAGCAGCTCTACGCGCTGGTCGCCCAAGTGGCCGCCGAGGGTGTCACCATTGTCGTCGTGGAACAGTTCGCGTCGATCGTGCTCGGCATCGCCGACCGGGCCGCAGTGATGGTGAACGGCCGCATCGTCAGCGAGGGTGAGCCCGGCGCTGTCGAGGCGACCTTGTCCGAGACCTACCTCGGAGCCTGACCGATGGCTCCTAGCCCGAACGACCCGATGGGGGAATCCAGATGATGGGACAGCAGGATCGAGTGGATCAGTTCAAGAGCGAGATCGCCCAGATGGGCGTGGCCGATCCGGCATCGGGCCGCGATCGCCTCTTGCTGATCGTCGGCGCCGTGCTGCTGGTCGTCGGTCCGGTGATCAGCGTGGCCGGCTACTTCTCGAGCCACGGCACGTCGAGCCCCGGTGGTCTGAACGACGCCACCGTCACCGCCATCATCGGCCTCAGCCTCACCGTCGCCGGTGGCGCCGTGTTCGTGCGTTACTCGGTAGCGCAGTTCCTACGGTTCTGGTTGGCTCGCTTGTCGTACGAGCAGCAGGCCCAGACCGATCGCCTGATCGACGCCATGCACGCCACCGGATCGCCGTCGGCGGTCGACACCGACCGGGTCACCGCCTGAGCGGATGGCTTCCTCGCGCCACGACGTCAAGGTGGTGCGGCGCCATCGGGTGCCGGCCTGGTGGAGCGACGCCAAGCTCGGCATCTTCGTCCATTGGACGCCGGCATCGGTGCCGGCCTTCGCCCCAGTCGATGTCGAAGTCGGCGAGCTGCTGGCTCGGCGGGACCCGGAGGCGATGGCCTCGAATCCGTACAGCGAGTGGTACGAGAACTCGCTCCGGTTCGCCCGCAGCCCCGCCGCCCGCCATCACGCCGAGGTCTACGGCAACCGGCCGTACCACGACTTCGCTGCCGATTGGGAGGCCGCCCTCGACCAGTGGGATCCCGAACGATGGGCGGCTGACTTCGCCGCGACCGGCGCTCGCTACGTCGTCCTCGTCACCAAGCACCACGACGGCTACTGCCTGTGGCCGACCGATGTGCCCAACCCCCATCGCCCGGGATTTCACTCGACCCGCGACGTCGTGGGCGAGTTGGCCGGCGCGGTGCGGGCCCAAGGCCTGCGGTTCGGCGTCTACTACTCGGGCGGCCTCGACTGGACCTTCAACGACCACCCGATCGGCGCCTTCAGCGACCTGTTGGCCGCTCAACCCCGTGGTGACTACGTCGCCTACGCCGAGGCCCACGTCCGTGAGCTGATCGACCGCTACCGGCCCAGCGTGCTGTGGAACGACATCTCGTGGCCCGCACCCGCCGCACAGCTGGCGGGGCTGCTGTTGGAGTACTACGAGGCCGTCCCTGATGGTGTCGTCAACGACCGGTTCATGCCGTGGTCGCCGCTGTGGGCCGCGGCCAAGAGCGCACCCGGCCGCCGGTTGCTCGACCGGGTGGCGGCCAAGAGCGCGGCGGCCGACCAGGGCATCGTGCCACCGAAGCCACCCATGTTCGACGTGCGCACCCCCGAGTACACCGTGTTCGACTCGGTGCAGACCATCCCGTGGGAGTGCGTGCGGGGCATCGATCGCAGCTTCGGTCACAACCGGATGTCCGACGAGGAACACTTCCTCACCCGT
>JAYUBX010000496.1:0-1956 GCA_043740665.1 Candidatus Neomicrothrix sp. | reverse complement strand
ATGCGCGCCGCCTCGGCTGGCTCGTTCGATGCAAGCGACGGTTCCAGCGATTCGGGCCGCTCGACGGGACCGCGGATCTCGGCATCGGTGCGCAACTTGAAGCGTTGCAGTCGGGCCAGCACGGCCTCGACCGCGTCGGGCTCGACGTCGAGAGTGAAGCCGTCGTCGGCCGACCGGGTGACCCAGAGCCATGAGCCGAGCTTGCCCGACGGCTGCAGCAACAACGACCACGCCGACGCGCCCACCGCCAGGGCGGCCACGTCCTGGCTGAGCTGGCCCTGCAGATACGACGTCGCACCGGGTCCCACCACCGTGATGCTGGCCAGTCCCGGCGGAGCCCACGACCCTTCGTCACGCAACATGCGGTAGCCCTCGTCCAGATCAGTCATGGCTCCATCCTCGCTCATATCGAGGTTGCGTAGATCCAGGTCGGCTACCGACCTGGATCTACGCCAGAGTGGACGGGCGATCGGAGGATGGTGGCGACATGGCCCGGCGCTGGGCGGTCATCCGGCGGGCGCCGGGAACGGCGACGAGCAGAGCCTGGGCCTTGTTGTGGCACTCGAGGTCCTCGTCCTCGGGCACGCTGTCGGCCACGACACCGGCCCCGGCCTGCACCGACGCCCGGCCGTCGGGCGTGACGACCATGGTGCGGATGGCGATGGCGGTGTCGATGTTGCCCGAGAAATCGATGTAGCCGACGACACCGGCGTAGGGGCCCCGTTTGATCGGCTCGAGGGCATCGATGATCTGCATGGCCCGCACCTTGGGCGCGCCCGACACGGTGCCGGCCGGCAGGGTGGCCCGAAGCACGTCGATCGGGGTGAGACCGTCGGCCAGCTCGCCCGACACCTGCGAGGTGAGGTGCATCACGTGGCTGTAGCGCTCGAGCGTCATCATCTCGTCGACCTGCTCGGTGCCGAAGCGCACCACCCGACCCACGTCGTTGCGGGCCAGGTCGACCAGCATCACGTGTTCGGCGATCTCCTTGGGGTGCTCGCTGAGCTCGGCCCCCATGCGACGGTCTTCCTCGTCGGTGCGACCCCGACGGCGGGTACCGGCGATCGGGCGAGAGATGACTCGCCCGTCGAGCAGCTGCACCATAGGTTCCGGCGAGCATCCGATCAGGGTGAGTTCGGGCAGCCGGACGAAGTACATGTACGGGCTCGGGTTCACCTGGCGCAATACTCGGTAGTAGTCGAAGGGGTCGGCATCGAGCTGCAGGTCGAACCGCTGGGCCAGCACCACCTGGAAGATGTCTCCGGCCAGGATGTGCTCCTTGGCCGCCCCGACCGCGAGCCCGTAGTTGACCGAGCCCATCGACGACGTGACCTCGGGCAGCTCGCCGTCGAGATCAGGCGGTTCGAGCAACGGCTCGTCGAGCGGGCTGGCCCCATCGAGCGCGAGCTGGTCGAGCCGGGCAACCGCCTCGTCGTAGGCCCGGTCCAGGTCGTCGGCGGCGGCCTCAGCGGGGATCCAGGCGTTGGCGACCAGCGTCGCCCGCTGGCGGAAATGGTCGAAGGCGGCCAGCTCGCCGATGATGGCCATCACCGCGTCGGGGTAGCCCCGATCGTCGGTCGGCACGTCGGGCAGATGCTCGACCTCGCGCACCACGTCGTAACCGAGATAGCCCATGAGCCCGCTGTGCAGCGGCGGCAGGTCGGCCAGCTGCGGCGCCCGGTAGCACGCCAGTACGGCCTCGGTCGCCGCCAGCATCCCTTGGTCCAGCGGGATCGAGTCGGGCACGGTTTGGTCGACCTCGACGATCTGACCCCGAGCGGTGAAGGTGGCGGCGGCGCGACGCCCGACGAACGACCAGCGGCTCCAACGATCGCCGTGCTCGACCGATTCGAGCAGGAAGCCGGGTTCATCGTCGCGGCACAGCCGGGCAAAGGCGGCGACGGGCGTGATCAGATCAGCCAGCAGCTCGCGCCAGACCGGCACCACGGTGTAGTC
>JAYUBX010000495.1:0-6303 GCA_043740665.1 Candidatus Neomicrothrix sp. | reverse complement strand
CTGGTGCAGCGCCGACCACGACCGCCACATCGCCAGCGTGTCGTCCAGCCGACGGTCGAGTTCGACCGGGGTGCAACGGTCCACCGGGTCCTGCCACGGAGAGCAGGTCTGAACCGCAAGGTGCACCCGCTCCCCCGACCGGAGCGTGAAACGACCTCGCGCCCGGCCCGGCTCGATCTGCAACGCGATCGAGCTGGAGACCACGAGCATCTCGGGCCCACCGATGGTGCGGAACCCGCCGTCCACAGGCGCAAGCCGCGGCACCGTCATCCCGTACTCGGGCCGCGGCACGATCTCGATGTCCAACTCGACCTCACCCTCGAGGCTCTCCACGACGCGGATCAGCTGGTGAGGAACCGACCGGCCGATCGAGTGGCCGTCGACAGCCGACGACAGGACCATCGCGTCGGTGACAGCCACCGTGCCCGACTCGGTCTGATGGACCGTCCGCAGCACCATGGTGTCGTCGAGGTACCGGCGAGTCGACGAGTACGGCCGCGTCGGATGGATCGAAAAGTACCCCGCATCATCATCGAGCAGTCGGGTGAACACCGATGGAGCGTCGAATCGCGACATGCACGCCCAGTCGATCGAGCCGGCGAGCGACACCAGCGCTGCTCCCTGACAGTCCGACAACAATGCGTACGACGCGATCGGCTCGGTCATCGGATTCCTGTCGTCGTGATCGTTCGTCCCCTCGCTGCGCACAGCATGGTCTCCCTGTGGAATAGATGCCAAGCGGCCGGGCCGTCCTCGAGAAACCCGGTCCCGTTCCCAACGCTTCCGCCTTGGGCGGCAGCGCCGGTGGCCGTCGAGGCCGATCTCGTCGGAGCGTCAGGTGCGTGAACGTCACCGAGGACGAGGTCTGGTGGCTGACGGCGGACCAGATGGGAGAGGTGGACCGGCTCACGATCGACCGTCTCGGCGTGGACCTGACCCGCATGATGGAGAACGCGGGACGCAGCCTGGCGGAGTTGGCGGAGTTGGCGATCTCGATGGGCCACACCTCGCCGATGGTGGAGGGAATGGCGGTGGCGGCCTCGTCGCGGCCCGCCACCTGGCCAATCGGGGGGTGCCCGTCGAGGTCGTCCTGGCCTTGCCCGACAAGATGACGCCGGTTCCAGCCGCTCAGCTGGCCATCCTCGTACGGATGGGTGCCCCCGTCGTGGATGAGCCGCTGGCTGCGCGGGCCATCATCGATGCGCTGGTGGGCTACAGCCTGCGCGGCCGGCCGGAGGGGCGGGTGGCGGAGCTCGTCTCGTGGGCGAACGCGGCCGACGTGACGACGATCTCACTCGACGTGCCGACCGGCCTGGACGCCACCACCGGTCGCGCCGAGGGTGTCTGCGTGAGGCCGACGCGACGATCACGCTGGCCATGCCGAAAACCGGGTTGCGGACCGCCCCCGAGGTGGCGAGCTGTTCCTGGCCGACATCTCGGTGCCGCCCGAGGTGTACCTGGAGCTCGGATTCCCTCGACGAGCTTCCCCGTTCGGGTCCGCCTCGACGGTCCAGGTCACCGGCCGCGGCTGAGGCCACGATCCTGGCAGCGCGGACACCGGGGTCCCGATCGGATCCGGAGCCCGGTGACTCCCGATCCGGTGACCCGGTCGATGCGCGGTCAGGCTGCAACCGGCGTCGTTTCGAGCCCCTGATGAGCTGATCGATCGGCCGTCGCGATCCAGAGTGCGGCGATCATCCCGAACATGAGGTGCCCGACGAAGAGGACCCATGGGGTGAACGCGGCCCTCGCGGTCGAGTCGAGCACCTCCCAGATGACGAGTTGCCCCGCCCACGCGGCGATCGGTACGCCGAGGGCGATGCCGGCGCGGGCGCCCGACCCGAGTGATGGTCTGGCGGTCAGTTCGACGATCACCACGCCGAGCATCATCGAGACCATCATGTGGATGGCGAGGCCGAGCGCCAGCGCTCCTGCGCTGAACGTCCCGTCGAGCGGCGCGTTGCGCCACACCGAGTGGGCGATGAGGTTCACGGGGGCGAAGAACCCCTCCCCGGTGGCGGCGAGCGCGATCATCGACCACATGGCCATCGCCATGCCGCCGACCGCTCCGAGCAGTGCTCCTTCTGCGATCTTTCGTTGGTTCATGTCGTCTCCTTGGGTTGGGTTGCCATGAGGGAACCCGGCCCGACCGGCTGATCGTCCGCTAACCGCGGACGCCGGATGCTGTGTCGTTGGCGCCCACCCGCGTGAGGGTGTGCTGGATCACGACGGGGAAGGGCGCGTCCCTGCAGGTCATCGAGGCCGGAGCGATCCACCGAGGATGGCGTGGGGAATGGCGACACCGCAGTGGCGGGTTCCCTGGTCGGTAGACGATCCAGGAGACGACGCGAAGGACGACACGGCCCTACCCCCCGGCTACGACCAGGCGCGCCTGCATCTGCAGCGCATCGCCACTCACGTGCTGGCCCGGGCTCGCCACGCGGCCAACGGACGATTCGGGCTGCGGGCCACCGCCGATGGGATCGCCAGCCCGCTCTTCGGCGTGAACGAGGAGGTGCTCCGGGTCGCCGGGAACGTCCTCATCCGCGAGCGCCAAGACCGCGACGGCGCCCACACCGACACCCTGACCATCACCGGTCGATCCCTCGACGACCTCGCCCGCTTCGCCGGAGTCGACCTCGGAGCTGAACTCTCCGTCGGCCACGACACACCCCCGCTCGGCGACCGAACCTCACCGGTCGACCTCGACCCCGGCGCCGCCGAGACCGTCCTGGGCTGGCTTGGTGTCGGCACGGTCGCGCTCGACCGACTGCTGGCCGACACCAAGACGCCCTCGGTCATCCAGCTCTGGCCCGAGCACTTCGACGTCGCCGTCGACGTCGCCGCGGCTACCAGCCGGGTCAACCTGGGAGCCTCACCAGGTGACAGCTGCCACGCCGGGCCCTACCTCTACGTCGCCCCCTGGGACGCTGAGCGCCCCGGTGACCCCGACTACTGGAACGCCCCATTCGGCTCGATACTCGGCCGGGACGACCTGTTGATGACGCCCGAGCCCACCGACGCGGCCGTCGCCTTCCTGCATCAAGGCCTCGACCTGCTGGGCTGAGACGTCGGTCCGATCCACCCAGACTCAGCCCGCCTGCAGCCGACATGATCGCGGAGCTCCGCGCCAACGGCGCCGTCCCCGGCCTCGAGATCGGAGACCAGGCACCGGACTTCGCGGTCCCCGATCAGAACGGCCGGATCGTCCACCTGCGCCAGCGCCTCGACCGAGGACCGGTGGTGCTGTCGTTCTATCGAGGCGCCTGGTGCCCCTACTGCAACCTCGAGCTACGAGCTCTCAGGTCGCGCTTCCGAGGCTCGAGGTACTGGGCGCGTCGCTGATCGCGATCAGCCCGCAACGGCCCGACGACGCCCTCACCCTGGCCGAGCGCGAGCAACTCGCATTCGATGTCGTGAGCGACCCGGATCAGGAGGTGATCCGGGCGTACCGGCTGCAGTTCGAGCTGAGCGACGCACTGAAAGCGATCTACCCGCTGCTCGGCATGGACCTCTCCGAGCTCAACGCCGATGGCAGTTGGCACCTACCGGTATCGGCCACGTTCGTGCTCGACGCCGCCGGGGTGGTGCGGGCCCGCCACGTCGACCCCGACTACACCAGACGCATGGATGTCGACCAGATCCTCGAGGCCCTCAGCTCGCTGCAGCGGGCCAGCTAACCTGGCAAACTCAGTCCACTCGGTCGCCGCGTCGCCACCATCGTCGAGGTCGAGTGATGGGAACGCCGGCCTCGATGGCACACCCGATGACGCTACGGGCCGCCGGGTTCACCAGCACCGTTCCCGCGATCTCGACCGTCGGGACGGTCTCGTTCCCACGAGCATGGCGACGCACGAATCCGGCCGCGTCCGGGTCGGCCCAGATGTTGACCTCCACCGTTGGGACCCCGGCTCGTCGGAGCTGGCGGCGCAGCGCACCGCAGAACGGGCAGCCCGGCCGCGAGTAGACGACCACCTGG
The DNA here is from genome assembly GCA_043740665.1 of Candidatus Neomicrothrix sp. Taxonomy (GTDB): domain Bacteria; phylum Actinomycetota; class Acidimicrobiia; order Acidimicrobiales; family Acidimicrobilacustridaceae; genus UBA4742. The sequence continues at coordinate 2,324 of JAYUBX010000495.1, read as the reverse complement.
GCAGACATCGGTTCTGGGGCCGGCTCACCATCGGTCACTGAATCGGGCAACATGGATCCGGAACCCGCCGTGCCGACAATTCCTTCCCCTCCGGAATACCCTTTGAAGATAGCGGGTTCCCATGGGGTTCCGCCCCGATCACCCGAATGAGGAGCACCCGTTGCGCGCCCTGACCAACGATGAATGGGGATTCGAGTCGAACTGCTTCGTCTGCGAGTCCCGCAACGATGCCGGCCTGCAGATCCCGTTCTTCCACGACGAGGCGCAAGGCACCGTAACCGCGGTGTTCGGGCTCGACAGCCGCTTCTCCGGTGCACCGACCTACGTGCATGGCGGGGTACTGCTCGCCGTGCTCGACGAAGCGATGGCCTGGGCCGCGATCGCCGTCGCCCACCGCTGGGCCGTCACCGGCGAGACCACCACCCGCTTCGACCATCCAGTCCGGGTCGGCGGGAGCTACACGGTGACCGCCACCATCACCGAACCCCCGATCGACGGGGCGTCGACGCTCGGCGCCGCCGCCGAGATCACCGACGCCAAGGGCCGCACGTGCGCCAAGGCGTCCGCAACGTTCGTGGTGCTGGGCGAGGCCCAGGCAGCCGACGCCGCCGGCATCGCCGTCGAACAGCTCGACGCCGACTTCGTCCGTCCGGCATGAAGGCGGCCACCGGTCCGGCGCGACTGGGTGCCGCCGGGGTGCTCGGCTATTTGCTCGGCACCTTCCCTTCGGCCGACATCGCCACCCGATTGGCGGGCTCCGGCGGTGACCTGCGTGATGAGGGCAGCGGCAACCCGGGGGCGCTCAACGCGGCCACGGCCCTGGGACGCCGCTGGGGCCTCGCGGTGCTGGCCGCCGACATGGGCAAGGGCGCGGCGGCGGGCGGACTGGGACGGGCCTTGGCCGGAGACACCGGCGCCTATGTCGCCGCGACCGCGTCCATCGGTGGACACATCGCCCCGGTGTGGAGCGGTTTTCGGGGCGGTAAGGGTGTCGCCACCTCGGCTGGTGCCTGCCTGGCCGTGTTCCCGGTCTATTTCCCCATCGACGCGGCGGTCGCGTTCGCTACTGCTGCCGCATCCCAACAGGCCGAGCGATCGATCCAGATCGCGAGCGCAGCGTGGACCGCTGCTGCCATCGTGTGGTGGCGGCGGTCCCTGCCCAACGCATGGGGTCCCGCGCCGAGCCCGGCGCTCGCCGGATTCGCCGCTGTGTCATCGGTGATGATCCTTGCCAAGTTCCGCGCCGCACGGCGAGCCACCCGATGATCGCCATCGTCACCGACAGCGCGTCCATGCTCCCTCCCGCCTGGCGTGAGCGTGCCAAGGTCGCGGTCGCCCCCCTCACCGTGGTCATCGACCGGATCGCGTATCGAGAGGGCGAAGACATCACCAGCGCCGACTTCTACCAGCGGCTCGCCCAAGGCGACGCTGTCTCGACCTCGGCGCCCTCACCCGGCGATCTCCTCGCCACCTACGAGGCCGCAATGGATTCCGGCGCGACCTCCATCGTGTCGGTCCACACCGGGTCGGCCTACTCGGCAGTGCTCGACGCGGCCCGCATCGCGACCCGGTCCGTGCCCGTCGATGTCGCTCTGGTCGACACCGGCACCGTCTCGTTCCCCGTGGCGCTCTGCGTGACGGCAGCATGCGACGCCCGCGACCGTACCGACGATCCCAGCAGCGTCGTCGCCGCCGCGAAGGCGACCGCCGCGGTTGTCGACAGTATCTTCATCGTCGGCGTACCCGAGCTCGCCCGTCGTGGCGGACGCCTCGGCACCGCGGTCGCCGTGCCGGAACCGACGACCATCCTCACCCTCGGACCCAACGGTCTCGCTGACCACGGGACCGCCGCCGACCTCGACGACGCGCTCGCCCGCATGGCGGCCCACATCAACCAGATCGGGCTCGCCGAAACCCTGCGCATCGGAGTCGGCGACGCCGACTGCCCCGAGCTCGGCGACCGCCTGGCCAAACTGATCGAGGGATCACCCGGTATCGCGGAGCTCACCCGCTACGAGGTCGGCCCATCGGTCGGGGCCCACTCTGGCGCCGGAACCGTCGGCGCCGTCTGGGCCCCCGTCTGACCATCGGCGGGCCACTGAGGCCGCTGCCATCACCGTCGAAGAGTCGCGCCGGTTCGCCGCAGGCGGATCCCGATGCAGATCGCGAACACGGTGGGATGCCGGCATGAAGCCCACCACCCGCGCAGCGGGGTGTAGGTGCCGGGAAACTCGATCGGCCCTGCCAGCCGGGCCTTGCGGGGTCGCTGGCCGTAGCCTCGCCCGCTCACGGCTTCCCGCCCGACCACCCAGCTCAGTTCCACT
>JAYUBX010000494.1:0-1651 GCA_043740665.1 Candidatus Neomicrothrix sp. | reverse complement strand
CGACGGCCCTGACGGCCGCTCACTGCGGCGACCGCGCGGTGGAAGCGATCTTCGGCGCCAGCGATGGACGGGCCATTCTCGCCGGGATGCTCGCCCCTGGCGGCACCAGCATCGTGGTCGACGGCGGGTACCGCATGTCGGGCGAATACCGCTTCGGCAGCGGTTCGGGCCACGCCGACTGGCTGGGCGCGGGGACACTGGTGATCGTGAACGGCAAACCCCGCAAGCTGGCATCGGGCGCGGCCGAGGTGCGTGTGGTCGTGGTGCCTCGCGACGCCGTCGTGTTCCGCGGCAACTGGGATGTCTTCGGGCTGAACGGCACGGGCAGCTTCGACTACGCCGTGCCCGAGCAGTTCGTCGACGACGACTTCTCCTACGAGCTCACCCGCCTCCAGCCCAGGCGCGGCGCGCGACTGTTCGAGATCGGCGTGTTCGGCTTCTCGTCGCTCGGGCACGCCGCGGTGGCACTCGGCATCACCGCTCGCGCGCTCGCAGAGATCGCCCGCCTCGCACCCGGCAAGAAGCGGCTCGGCTACCGCGACGGGGTTGGGAACCACCCGATCTTCCTGCACGAGTTCGCCCACCACGAGGCCATGTACCAGGCGGCCCGGGCATACACATACGACATGTTCGGCAAGGCACAGTCGCTGCTCGACGATGGTGGGGAGCTCCCCGACGAACTGCGGCAGCGGTTCCGTCAGGCACTCACATACGTGCACCGCGTGGGCAGCGAGGTGGTCGAGTGGTGCTACCGGTGGGCGGGCACCGATGCCCTCCGCAACCCGCACCCGCTCGGGCGGTGCATGCGCGACATGCACGGCGCGACTCAGCACCTCTTCGTCGACCCGCTCAGCTACGTCGACGCGGCGCCCTCCCTCGTGGCCTCGTGGCGCGGCACCGACGGCTTCTCGCCGGAACACACGTGACACAGCCGCCCGCCAACCGTTTTGAAGCGATGTCGTCCCGGCGATCTCGCTACTGCGCCGTCGCGTCAACGCCATCCAGCAGTTGGTGAGCGTACGTTCGCGCAAGCGCCGTCGCTTTCTTATGAGTGAGGTCACCCGGAAACACCAGCAACCTGATCGCGAGACCGTCGACCAGGGACGAGAGCGCCAACGCCGCAGGGTACGCCGCGCGGCCGGCAGCGTCGCACATCACCTCGGTGATCAGCGCCGTCCAGCGAGCGTCCTGCGAGCCAACCGATTTTCGCACCTCGTCGTCGTGAAACGCTGCGACGACTGCCTCGTACCACACCATCCAGTCACGCCGCCACGCCGGCTTCAGCTTCGGGCTGGGATCGAGCAGCAGCTTGACCACTGCGTCGACTCGATTCGGTCCTTCACCGAGCCCACCGGCGTCGATCTCGGCTGTCCATCGTTGGTCCTTGAAGCGCAGCGCCTCCAACAACAGCACCTGTCGCGAGCCGAAGTGATACAGCAGACCGGCTGGGCTGATGCCGACAACGGCGGCGACATCATTGATCTGCGTTGCCGCCAAACCCTTTCTACAAATGACTGCCAGCGTCGCCGTGAGGAATTCCTCACGCGGTTGGGATCGCCGCCTTCGTTTCGTAGGTGATTCGGACACAGTTCAGACGGTAGCGGCGCGAGCGCGTGATATCCGAGATCGCGCTGACCGGCCGCAGCGTCGG
>JAYUBX010000493.1:0-2199 GCA_043740665.1 Candidatus Neomicrothrix sp. | reverse complement strand
CCATCTGGCGGTGATAGCGGGCCAGACCACCGGCGATGGCGCCGACGAACGAATCGTTGAGCCGGCCACCGACCAGCTTCGACGCCTTCTTCATGGGGTCGAGGGGCACCTGCAAGGTGTCGAAGTGCATGCTGAGCGAGCGATCGGTCATCAGTGGACTCAGGGGCTCGGTGGTGGGGCTCACCATGCGCACAATCGATCCGGCGGTGCTCAGCGCGTTGACACCCACGCCCAGGGGGTCGGTGCGCACCTTGCCCATCTGCTGGGCGGCCGAGCCGAGCAGGTGGGTGACATTGGCCATCTGGCGGCGGCCCTCGTAGGTGACGGCGTCGGCCATCCGTCGGCTCTCGGTGAGCTCTTCGGCCTTCGGTGCGGGCGGCAGCGGTGGCTCGTCGGTGTCGCGATCCAGATCGAGCATCTCCATCAGCAGCTTGACGCCGCCCACCCCGTCGGTGATCGAGTGGTGGATCTTGGTGATCAGCGCCGACCGGTTGTCCTCGAGTCCCTCGATGAGCGTGAACTCCCACAACGGCCGGGCCCGGTCGAACCCCTGCATGGCGATGGGTTCGGCGATCTCGAACACCTCTCGCAGGGTGCCGGATCCGACGACGCGCATGCTGCGCACGTGATAGTCGAGGTCGAAGTTGCGGTCGAAATCCCACCGGGGTGGCGCGATCGAAAGGGCGTGGCCCCGCACCCGTTGCCGCAGCCGAGGGATGACCCGGCTCACCCGGTCGAGGCGGCGTCGCAGCCGGGCCGGGTCGATGGGCCGGTCGAGCACCATCACGGTGACGATCGTGCTGCGCAGCAGCGGGTCCTTCTCGATGTTCCACATGAGCGCGTCGGCGTCGCTCATCCGGGGCTCGAAGTCGAGATCGTTGGTCGTGGGCTCGTCGGTCACAGGGTTCCTCGACGGAAAAGGTGGCAAGATCGCTCGGCTGCCGCAGGGCAGTCGAGTGTGCGCTGAGTGTACGACGAAGGGAACGATCGATGGTTGGCTTGTGCGAAGGACGCGTCTGCATCGTCACGGGAGCGGGGCGCGGCATCGGCCGAGAGCACTCGCTGATGCTGGCGGCGCAAGGGGCCAAGGTCGTCGTGAACGATCTCGGCGGATCGATGGACGGTGTCGGCCACGAGGCCGGTCCCGCTCAGCAGGTGGTCGACGAGATCGTCGCCCTCGGCGGCGAGGCGGTCGCCAACACCGACGACATCTCGGACTGGGCCGGCGCCGAGAAGCTCGTCCAGCAGGCGATCACCTCGTTCGGGCGGCTCGACGTGCTCATCAACAACGCCGGCATCCTGCGCGACCGCATGCTGACCAACATGAGCGAAGCCGAGTGGGACGCCGTCATCAAGGTGCACCTCAAGGGCACCGCCGGTCCGTCGCACTTCGCGGCTGCCTACTGGCGTGAGCAGTCGAAGGCCGGCGAAGCGGTCGACGCCCGCATCATCAACACCAGTTCGCCGTCGGGCATCTACGGCAACATCGGCCAGACGAACTATGGCGCAGCCAAGGCCGGCATCGCCTCGTTCACGATCATCGCCGCCATGGAACTGGCCCGCTACGGCGTCACCGTCAACGCCATCGCCCCCGCCGCCCTCACCCGCATGACCGAAGGGTTGGGCATGGGTCAGGCGAGCGACGAGCAGAAGCAGCAGATGGCGCCACGGTGGATCGCCCCCATCGTCGTGTGGCTGTCGAGCAGCGAGTCGGCCGCCGTCTCGGGCCGAGTGTTCGACATCTCGGGTCGGGCCCTGTCGGTGTCGGAAGGCTGGCACCGCGGCCCGACCGTCGAGCCGCTCGACGACCCCTCCCTCTACGGACCCCTCGTCGAGCAGCTGATGGCCGACGCCCGCCCCAACGCCGATATGTCCGGCAACGACAAGAAGGACTGAACCTCATGCCGATCAACCCCGATGCCGTCGGCTCGAAGGGCGACCCCCACGAGCACAGCTGGACCTCGAAGGACGCCATCCTCTACGCCCTCGGCGTGGGTGCGGGTGCCGCCGATCCGTTCGCCGAGCTCGAGTTCACCACCGAGAACACCAAAGATGTCGCCCAGCAGGTGCTGCCCACCATGGCTGTTGTGCTCGGGGTCGGCAGCACCGCCGCGCTGGGCAACATCGGCAGCTTCAACCCGGCGATGCTGGTGCACGGCGAGCAGGGCATCGAGCTGTTCGGGCCGCTGCCGGTCGCCG
>JAYUBX010000492.1:0-2415 GCA_043740665.1 Candidatus Neomicrothrix sp. | reverse complement strand
CCAGTTGCCGTCTCGATACAACTCGTTGTCGGTGATCACGTGATACACACGGGCGCCGATCAGTCCGGCCGGCACCGCCCACATGGCGATCGCGTACATGTCCTCGGGATCACCGCCCCGGGCCGCCCACCGCCGCCGGGCGAGCTCGAGCCCCAAGATGACCCCGAGGGCGATCATGATCCCGTACAGGCGGAGCTCGCGGCCTCATATCCCGGGACTCTGGATGGACGCCAGCAGTGCGCCCAGTGGCCTCGCCGCCCCGAGACTGCTCACGCGTGAGCCGGTTGGCGACGTAATTGCTCACGGCAGGCCCGCTCGATGAGCATCGGCACGAAGGTCGTGACCCGGGCCGACGCGAACTGCACCCGGTTGGCGGCGAGTGCGGCATCGACGGCGTCCGCGGCCAGCGACCCGGCGAACTCCTCGAGCAGCCGGGTGCGGACCTGCGCCACCGAGGCGGTGAGGTCATCTAGGTCAGGCATCGGCGGTACCTCACTTCATGAACGAATGTGTGCAGCCCATCGGGCACGCTGCCACCGTCGCAACACCCGCACAAGGCGACGTGGTTATGGCTCTCATAGGCGGTGCCTCTCGCGATGGCCATGAGTCTGCGGCTCGTCAGGCGGTGAGGGTGAGGGCCTGGCGGACGAGGAACCAGACTGCGAATCCGACGAGCAGGAAGCCGAACGCGTTGCGCAGCTTGGCCGTGGGGAGCCGGTGGGCCAGGCGGCTGCCGACGAGGGCACCGGGGATCATGCCAATGGCGAACTGACCAGCGATCAGCCAGTCGATGTCACCGATCAGGGCGTGGGTGATGAGGGTGGGCACGGTCAGGGCCATTGCGACCACGAGGCTGGTGCCGGCGGCTTCGTTCATGTCCAGCCCGAGGGCGAGCAGGAACAGCGGTACGAGCAGGAACCCGCCGCCGTTGGCGAGGAGGCCCGCCGCGAATCCGACGCCCGCCGCGGCGATGATCACGAACGTCGCGCTGGACCGGCGGGCGGCCGACACCTCGAGGGCTACAGGATTGCCGGGGCGCAGGATGCGCGCCCCCACGACCAGCAGCACGAGACCCGACAGGACGAGCAGGGCCGGGCCACCGACCCAGCGGCTGGCGATCGCCCCGACGACGGCCGCCGGGAACGCCCCGATCAGGGCGGCGCGGGCCACCCCCCAGTCGACTTTGCCCTGCCTCGAATAGGACCAAGCCCCGGCCGCCGAACCAGGGAAGAGCGCCGGGAGAGGCCCGACGATGGCAGCCATGCCCGGCACCCCCAGCAACGAGAGCATCGGGGTGGCAAACGCGGAACCCACGCCGAAGAGCCCGTAGAGCAATCCGACGCCCACCCCACCGACGATGATCAAGACAGTTGTTTCCACGACGTCCAGTAGACGCCCAACCCACGAATAGGTCAAAGACCGTCCGTCAATACAACCGATAGTCTCACCCTATGGATCTTCGCCAGCTCAGTTACGTCGTCGCCGTCGTCGACCACGGCGGCTTCACCAAAGCGGCCGCCGCGATGCACGTGGCCCAACCGTCTCTGTCCCAGGCAGTGCGCTCCCTCGAAGCCGAACTCGGGGTCGAACTCTTCCACCGCGCCGCCCGCCAGGTCACCCTCACACCGGCCGGCGAGGCTCTCCTCGAGCCCGCCCGCCAAGCCCTGCGCGACGCGGCCACCGCCCGCGCCGCGGTCGCCGAGGTCGCCGGCCTCGCTGCTGGCCATCTGGACCTGGTCAGCCTGCCCACGCTCGCTGTGTACCCCGCGGCGGAGTTGATCGGGCGGTTCCGGCGGGCCCACCCCGGCGTCAGTGTCCGGCTCGTCGAACCCGAAGACGCCGACGCCGTCGCCGAACGAGTCCGGAACGGCTCGAGCGAGCTCGGATTCGCCGAGCTGCCCCTGGTGGGCGCAGACCTCGAAACCCACCAGCTCGAAGCGCAAGAGTTCGTCGCGCTCGTGCCCGCCGACCTTGAGCAGGACCTTGGTCGGGGCAACGTATTATCGATCCGCACGCTCGCCCGCCAGCCCTTCATCACGACCCCGCCGGGTACGTCGACCCGCCGTCAGATCGACGAGGCACTCGCCTCGGCAGGACTCGAAGCCAACGTCGCCGTCGAAACCGACCACCGCGAAGCGATCGGACCGCTCGTCCGCGCCGGGGCCGGCATTGCCGTCCTGCCGCGCGCCCTCGCCGAAGACGCCGCAACCGGGGACGTCGTCATTCGCGAAGTCAGCCCGAAGATCGTGCGCCAGGTGGGCCTCATCCACCGGTCCGGACCACTGTCGCCGGCCGCGCACAGCTTCCGTTCCCTCGCCATCGACAACGCGACTGCTCGTCGTAAGCCCCGACCTCGAAGACGGTGAGCAACGTGAGCGAGGCGCGCAGACGGGGGCGCCTCTTGGCGGCCGCGTG
>JAYUBX010000491.1:0-10196 GCA_043740665.1 Candidatus Neomicrothrix sp. | reverse complement strand
CGCGCATCAACCGCAGCGTGTCGGTGGCCCGGCCCTGATACTCCGGCGAGCCCGACAGCACCGCGACCAGATCGCCGCTGCGCACCTCGCCCCGAGTGCGGGCCAGTTCGAGCGCCCGGTTGATCATCTGGTCGATGGGCAGGGCCTCGATCGGATAGGCCCGAACACCCCAGCTCAGGCTCATCTGGCGCACCGTGCGCTCGTCGGGGCTGAACGCCAGGATGCGGGCCTGCGGACGGAATCGGGCGATCGACCGCACCGTGAACCCGGTGCTGGTGAGGCAGATGATGGCCTCGGCTCCGGTCTCGAGGGCGGCGCGCCAACCGGCCATGCTCATGGCGTCGCTGATGGCGTCGTCGGTGTCGGTCACCGAAGTCATGTGCATTTCGGACAGGTCCCGGGCCCAGTCCTCGTAGTCGAACAGGTCGTCGGCCCGCTTGGCGATGCGAGCCATGGTGGCGATGGCGTTGACCGGGTCGTCACCCATGGCGGTTTCGCCCGACAGCATCAGGGCTGACGAGCCGTCGAACACGGCGTTGGCGACGTCGGATGCTTCGGCCCGCGTCGGCGTCGGCGCATGCACCATCGACTCGAGCATCTGGGTGGCGGTGATGGCCGGTCGACCCAGGGCGATGCACTTCTGGATGATCTGCTTCTGCAGGTGCGGCAGTTCTTCGATGGGTAGCTCGGACCCGAGATCGCCACGGGCGACCATGACGGCTCCCGACGCCTCGATGATGCCTTCGAGGTTGTCGACCGCAGCGCGGGTCTCGATCTTCGCCACCACCAGCGGCCCGCGAGGGTGGGGCTCGACGCCGACCCGCCGCACATCGTGGGCCGACCGCACGAACGACACAGCCACCATGTCGACCCCGGCTTCGATGAAGGCGTCGAGCATGACCAGATCTTGGGGGGTCGGGGTGGGGATGCGCAGCCGGTCCGACGGGATGTGCACGCCGGGCCGACCGGTGACGACTCCCCCGTGGACGACCCGCACTTCGAGGGCGTCACCGGTGTTGCCGATGACCTCGACCACAACTGCGCCGTCGCCGAAGCCGAGGGTGTCGCCGTGGTGGATGTCGCTGAGCAGTTCGTCGTAGTCGACCTGCACCACGGCGGCGGTGCTGGCGGCCGTGCCCGGCACCATCTGCACGACGGCGCCGGCGGCGAGCAGCACGCCATCGTCGGGGAAGCTGCCGGCCCGCACCTTGGGTCCGGGCAGGTCGACCAGGATGCCGACCTCACGATCGAGCGCGGCGCTGGCCACCCGGATGCGCCGGAACCGCTCGAGCGCGATATCGAGGCTGTCGTGGGCCAGACCGATGCGGGCCACGTCCATCCCGGCGGCGATCATGTCTTTCAGCGTCGACTCCGAATCGGACGCGGGTCCGATGGTGGCGACGATTTTGGTGCGGCGGGCCATTGCCACACGGTACTCGGGGTGATTCGGTCTCCCGCTACGAGCGGGGGACGTCCTTCCACGGCAGGACCTTGTCGACCCGCACGTCGCCGGGCAGACCGAGCATGCGCTCGCCGAGGATGTTCTTCATGACCTCGGTCGTCCCGCCTTCTATCGAGTTGGCCCGCATCCGCAGGAACGCCTTCTGGGGGCAGTCCCACGACATGGTCACCGTGGGGCGGACCATCTCGAAGCTGGTGTAGAGCATGCCCTCGGCGCCCATCAGATCGACGACGAAGTTGGTCACCCGCTTGTTGTGCTCGGCGGCCAAGATCTTGCTGACCGAGCCCTCAGGCCCCGGCGTACCGACGGTGCGCAGTTGCGAGGCGCGGATGTTGGTGAGGCGCAGCACCTCGGCCTCGATCCACAGCCGGGTGAGCTCGTCGCGCTTCGGGGCGGTCCAGTTGTCGCCGGCCCGCCACGCGGTCAGGGCCTCGCGGATGAGACCGCCTTCGCGAGGAGGAATGGCGCCACCGATCGAGACCCGCTCGTTCATCAGGGTGGTGAGCGAGACGTGCCAGCCCTCGCCGACATCACCCAGCCGTTCGGCGTCGGGGATGCGCACGTCGGTCATGAAGACCTCGTTGAACTCGGCCTCGCCGGTCATCTGGCGCAGGGGGCGCACGTCGACGCCGGGACCCTGCATGTCGATGACGAAATAGGTCATGCCCTTGTGCTTGGGCACGTCAGGGTTCGATCGCGCTACCAACATGCCCCAGCGCGACAGATGGGCCAGCGTGGTCCACACCTTTTGGCCGTTGATGATCCACTCGTCGCCGTCACGGACCGCGGTGGTCGACAACGAGGCGACGTCCGACCCGGCGCCTGGTTCGCTGAACAGCTGGCACCAGATCTCCTCGCCGGTGAACAGCGGACGCAGGTAGCGGGCGCGCTGCTCGTCGGACCCGTGGGTCAGGATCGTCGGCGCGCCCATGCCGTACCCGATGGGGTTCCGGGCCGCGGCGCTCGGCGCCTTGGCCTGAGCCAACCGCTCGTTGACGGCCTTCTGCAGGCGCGGGCTCAGACCGAGTCCACCGCTGCCTTCGGGAAAGTGCACCCAGGCCAGCCCGAGATCGAACTGGGCGCCGAAGAAATCTCGGGGCTTGGTCGATGCCGGATCGTGCTCGGCGAGCAGCTGCTCGCACCGGTCGGCCACGAGCGCTTCGTCGTTCATGGTGGTGGTGTTCATGCGATGTCTTTCGTTCAGTCCAGCTGGGTGGTCGAGCGTGCCCAGCAGGTGACGCGAGAGGGGGGCTTGACCAGGATGGCATCCATCAGCCGCTGGCCGTCGAAGCCTGGCAGGTGGGTGAGCATTTCGGCCAGACCGCTGGTTTGCAGCTGGTCGATCGGCACCAGGCAGCCATGCTCTTCGTCGCCGGCCACGATGACGCATCCGCCGGCCGCGGCGTGGGGGCCCGATTTGGCGGTGAGAACCTCAACCTCGGTGACGTCGAGCCAGTCGACCCCTTCGCGTCGGCCATCAGCCAGCACACGCCGCACCCCGAAGACGTCAACCTCGAGCTCGACGGTCGCCGATCGCATCTGGCTGAGCCGTTTCTGGTTGCGCACCACGGCGATGATCACGAAGATCGGACCGAGCACCACGAAGACCGTCAGCCAGATGGTCATCGCTGACGTTCCGTCACTCGGGCGAAGCGCAGGGCACGGTCGGTCACGACGGGAGCCTACGAGGTTCGTGCGTCGAGTTGGGTCAGTTCAGTCGGGCCCGCAGGCGGACCGCGTTGCGGCGCAGTTCGGCTCCGAGGCTTCCGCCGAGGCCATCGGCGGCGACGTCGTATTCGGTGGCGGCGGCGTCGAAGCGACCGAGCGAAGCCAGGCCGGCGGCGAAATCGGCACGATCCTCAGCCGACGAATCGGGCAACAAGGTGCGCAGCTGCAACACCCAGAGCAACGACTGACGGTCACCTCGTGACAGAAAGACGCTGCGCAGATTGGCGAGCATCCGAGCCAGCACCGTGGGAGTGCTGGCTGGGGCCAGGAACCCTTCGTCGAACGGGGCCTCCGCGCCGTGCAAGGCATGGAAGATCGCTTCGCATCCGGCCGGATCGAGCAGCGTGCCCCCGCCGAACGGATCGACGAAGACCGACGCGTTGCGTTGGTCTCGCACGAGGAAATGACCGGGCATGCCCACGCCCTGAAGCGACAGATCGAGCCGCCGGCCGACGACGATGGCCAGTATCGACAAGGTGATCGGGATACCCAGCCGTCGGGCTCGGACCTGGTCGAGATACGAGTTGCGGGGGTCGTAGTAGTTGCGGGCGTTGCCCCGGTAGCCGAGGTCGACGAACAGGTGGGTCATCAGCGCCTCGACGGTGGTGCCGGCGCAGCCGGCGGCCAGGTCATCGAGCCGGCCCAGCTCGCCGGCGACGTCGAGATCGGGCCGGGCGTGGGCTGCCAACCACAGGGCCGCCTGGTCGAGCGGGATCTCGGACGGCGGCCGCGAGACGAGCTCGGCGAACCGTTCCGTGGCCTCCACCCGGCTCACGGTACCGGCCAGGGGCTGCGCTACGGTCGGTCGTCACGTCGCCATCACGCCGCTCTCGGCGCGGCGCACCGCCCTCGTACGAGCAGGAGACGAGATGTATCCGGCAACCTTCGCGGCCCTGACGCCCGACAAACCCGCAGTCATCATGGGGGGATCCGGTCAGGTGGTGTCCTACCGCGAGCTCGATGACGAAGCCAACCGACTCTCGCAGCTCTTGCGTGCCGCGGGACTGATGCCCGGCGATCACGTGGCCTTCTGCCTCGAGAACCACCCCCGTTTCCTGGCGGTCGCGTGGGGCGCGCACTACGCCGGTCTCTACTACACGGCCATGAGCTCGCGGCTCACCGTCGACGAGACCGAGTACATCCTCAACGACTGCGGCGCCCAGGCCTTCATCACGTCGGTCTACAAGGCCGAGATCGCGGCCGAGCTGGCCGACCGCATGCCCATGGTGACCACCCGCCTGATGCTGGACGGTTGCATTGACGGGTTCGAGCCCTACGAGGCGGCGATCGAGCGCTACCCCGCCGAACCGCTCACCGAGAGCGTCGCCGGGCGCGACATGCTCTACAGCTCGGGCACGACCGGGCGTCCGAAGGGCGTGAAGACGGCTGAGCGGGCCGATCCGGTCGATACCCCGACGCCGGTCACCGGCCTGTGCCAGTTGCTGTTCGGTTATGACGAGGACACCGTCTACCTTTCGACCGCGCCGCTCTACCACGCCGCTCCCCTGCGCTTCACCATGTCGGTGCACCAGGTCGGTGGCACCGCCGTGGTCATGGAGCACTTCGATCCGCAGCAGGCGTTGGCCCTGATCGAGCAGTACCACGTCACCGCCAGCCAGTGGGTGCCGACCATGTTCATCCGGCTGCTCAAGCTGCCCGACGAGGTGCGCCAGCGCTACGACGTCTCGAGTCTCGAGGCGGCGATCCACGCCGCCGCGCCGTGTCCGATCGCGGTGAAGCAGCAGATGCTCGACTGGTGGGGCCCGGTCATCCACGAGTACTACGCCGGCACTGAGGGCAACGGGTTCGTGTACTGCAGCCCGCTCGACTGGCTCGCTCACCAGGGAACGGTCGGCAAGGCCCTGACCGGCGAGATCCACATCGTCGACGACGATGGTCACGAGGTGCCGGCCGGTGAAGCGGGGACGATCTACTTCGGGGGTGGCGGCGAGTTCGAGTACCACAACGACCCGGAAAAGACGGCCGAGTCTCGCGACGATCGCGGGTGGAGCACGCTGGGCGACATCGGCCGCATGGACGAGGACGGCTTCTTGTACCTGACCGACCGCAAGTCGTACATGATCATCTCCGGCGGCGTGAACGTCTACCCGCAAGAAGCCGAGAACATCTTGGCGCTGCACCCGAAGGTGTTCGACGTCGCCGTCATCGGCGTGCCCAACGCCGACTTCGGCGAGGAGGTCAAAGCGGTCGTGCAGCCTGCCGACCCGGCCGACGCCGGCCCCGACCTCGAACGCGAGCTGATCGCCTATTGCCGCGAGCACCTGGCCGACTTCAAGTGCCCCCGCTCGGTCGACTTCGAGGACGAACTGCCCCGCCATCCCACCGGCAAGCTGTACAAGCGGCTGCTGCGGGATCGCTACTGGGTCGGCCACGACTCGAAGCTGGTCTGACCATGCGGTTTCTCGACCACGACGGACCCATCGCCTTCGCCCACCGGGGTGGAGCCGGTGACTGGCCCGAGAACACGCTGCCGGCCTTCGCCGGGGCCGTCGAGTTGGGCTACCGCTACGTCGAGACCGACGTGCACGTCACCGCCGACGGCGTGTTGTGCGCGTTTCACGACGAGAAGCTCGACCGAGTCACCGATCGCACCGGGTTGATCCGTGAGCTGCCCTGGTCGGTGGTGAAGCAGGCGCGGGTCGACGGCATCGAGCCGATTCCGTTGCTCGAGGATCTGCTCGACACCTGGCCCGATCTCATGGTGAACATCGACCCGAAGCACGATTCGGCGGTTGATGCCCTGGCCGAGACGCTGCACCGCACCGATGCGGTCGAGCGCGTGTGCATCGGCTCGTTCTCGGACAAGCGCATCCATCGCCTGCAGGCGATGTTGGGGCCGACGCTCTGCACCTCACTCGGGCCCAAGGGCGTGGCCCGCCTGACCGCAGCCAGCCTGGGCGTGCCCACGGGCGATCTCGGCGGTGCCTGCGTGCAGGTGCCGCCGTCGCAGGGACCGATCACCATCGTCGACGCCCGGTTTCTGCGAGCGGCGCACAAACGCTCGATGCCGGTGCACGTGTGGACCATCGACGAGCCGGCCGAGATGGACCGGCTGCTCGACCTTGGCGTCGACGGCATCATGACCGACCGACCGGCCGTGCTGAAGGACGTGCTCGAGGCGCGCGGGCTGTGGGCCTAGTCACCCGGTACGCCCCCAACGGCATGGTCAGCAGCATCGACCATCTGGCATCGTCGGCCGGCGTGGCCATCTTGCGGGCCGGCGGCAGCGCAGCCGACGCGGCGGTGGCCACCAGCGCCGTGCTCGCCGTGACCAGCCCCCACATGTGTGGGATGGGTGGCGATCTGTTGGCGTTGGTGCACGACGGCTCGGGCCCGCCGGCGGTGCTCAACGCGTCGGGCCGCGCCGGCTCGGGGGCCGATCCTGAGCGCCTGCGCGCCGACGGCTACCGCGTCATGCCGTTCAAGGACGACATTCGCTCGGTCACTGTTCCGGGTTGCGTCGATGGCTGGCTCGAGCTGCATCGACGATCGGGCCGGCTGCCGTTGGCCGACGTGCTGGGCCCAGCCATCGCCTACGCCCGCGACGGGTTTCCGGTGGCGCCACTGCTGGCAGCCATGCTGCCGCTGGTGCTCGCCGCCGAGAGCGCCGCCGACTATCGGCCCGACGGCCGCAAATTGCGCACCGGTGAACGATGCCGCCGGCCGGGTGCGGCGCGGGCGCTCGAAGCAGTCGTCGCCGACGGGCGGGCCGGGTTCTATCAAGGTGAGTTCGGCGAGGGCCTGCTGGTGCTCGGCGCCGGTGAATTTCAACCCGAGGACCTCGCTCGTGCGCAGGCCAATTGGGTCGAACCCCTGGGTCGGCGGGTGTGGGGCCACGACGTGTGGACGGTGCCACCCAACTCGCAGGGTTACCTGGTCTTGGCCGCCGCTCTGATCGCCGAGGGTCTCGACCTGCCGACCGACCCCGACGATCCTCGTTGGGTGCACCTGCTGGTCGAGAGCGCCAAGCAGGCCGGCTTCGACCGGCCTGACCGACTGTTCGACGGGGCCGATCCCGACGAGCTGCTCGATCCGCTGATGCTCGATGCCGGCCGGGCCCGCATCGACCCTGAGCGCTCGGCCGAGTTGTCCCTTCCGGGGGCAGACGGCGGCACCATCTATCTCTGTTCCGTCGACGGCGAGGGCCGAGGGGTCTCACTCATCCAGTCGAACGCCAGCGGATTCGGTTCGCACCTGTTCGAGCCGTTCACCGGCGTCAACCTGCACAACCGAGGTCTCGGGTTCAGTCTCGAACGGGGCCACCCGGCCGAGTACGGCCCCGGTCGCCGTCCACCCCACACGCTGTCGCCGGCACTGGTGACCCGTCCCGATGGTTCGCTGCGCGCCGTGCTCGGCTCGATGGGCGGCGATGCCCAACCTCAGATCGTGTTGCAGTTGCTGACGCGCCTGCTTCACGCTGACCAGCGTGCCGGTGAGGTGGTCGGCTCGCCCCGATTCGTGCTGGCCAACGGCTCGGGTGAACACGGCTTCGACACGTGGGCAGCTGCACCCGGCGCACCACTTGACACAGTCGTCGAGCTCGAAGCCGACACGCCCCCGAGCTGGGTGGCCGGGCTCGAGCAGCGCGGTCACGCCGTGCGCATCCTGCCAGCGTCCGATCACGGCATGGGCCACGCCCATCTCATCGAGGTGCGATCCGATGTGTCGGGTGCCGCCATGCGGGCCGGCAGTAGCGACCCCCGCGAAGCCAATGGTGCCGCGGTCGGCTACTGAAACCGGTCCTGTCATAGCGGGACCGACCGGCGTACGGTTGCGACCTGAGTCGATGCAGATGGCTTCTGAGCGCTCGGGGCGTCGTCGTCGTGGCCGGCTCGTCGGCCGTGACCTGGCTGATCTACCTGGCCTTCTTCGGCATGGTCGATCGACCAGCCCAGACATCTACTGCTCACGGGGCAAGCGTCCAGTCCGGACCCCACAATCTCGTCGTGTTCCGGGTCGCCGGCGCCATCATCTTCATCTGGCTCGCGTTGGCGCTCGTGACCGCCATCAGGATCGGCCGAAACGGCGCGACGCGATTTGAGGATCTTCCGGCCGCGGAGCAGACCCGACGCCGCGAGGCCGGTGAACTGTTGAAGCACCCCAAGGGCTAGTAAGGCCAGTCCTGGGTGGGGTCGGCGCCGAGGGCGACGGCGACCCGCTTGAGTCGGGCCGAGATCAGGGCCTTGAACAGCACGTTGCGGGCGAACCACGGCAGCTGGGCCAGTTGACGACTGGTGCTACGGACCCGCTGGTTGGTGGCGAGCGAGTCGCGGCGGTAGCGCGTCATCGACTGGGCCCGACCGACGTAGTACCACTGCGACGAGAAGGCCAGCGAGCTCAGGATGGCTGCGGTGACGCCGATCGAGCTGAACGAGTCGTGGATCAGCAGGGTGCCGCCGGGGGCCACTCGTTCGCCCCAGGCGTCGATGTCGAGCTTGGCCGGCGCGTAACGGTGGGCTCCGTCGATGTAGAGCAGGTTGATGGGGCCTTCGAACTCGGCCAGGGCATCCTGGGACCAGTGCCGAAGGTAGGTGACCCGGTCACGGACGCCGGCTCGGTCGAGGTTCTCCTGGAAGATCCGGCTGTCCTGCTCGGCTTCCGTCTCCTTGCCGGAGATCTCCTGCGGGCCACGGTCGGTGCCGGCGTGCGGATCGATCGCGGTAACGGTGGCGCCGTTTGGCACCGCGCTGGCCAGGACCACCGTCGAGCGGCCCTGATAGCTGCCGATCTCGACCACCTGATCGCCCGATCGCAGGGCCCGGGCCGAATCCCACAACATGCGGGCCTGATCGGGGGTCATCCAGCCCTGCACGTCGGCGACGCCCGCGAAGACATCGTCGAAGCTCGGATCGGGCTTGGCTTCAGGAACAGTTTCCGACGACACGACTGCGATCCACCTCTTCACCGGGCATGGACCACCTACTGTAGTGCGAGCCCCCTAGCCCCCGGTGAGGCTCAGTACCTCCATTTCGCGGCTGGCGCGGCCGATGGAACAACGAATCATGCTGACCCCCCGCCGAGCCTCGCTGCCCTCTCGCCCCCGTAGCGGCGCGTCCCGGTGGCTGCCGACCCTGCTCGTCGCCCTCGGTTTGCTGGCGACCAGTTGGGCCACGGGGCTCACGGCGAACCCGGCATGGGGGCAGACCACCGATACGAGCGACTCGCATCCCACGCTGGTACCGCCCGACGACACCACGACGAGCAGCACCGCATCCCCGGGTGGCGAGGGATGGTCGACCACCACGACCACCGGTGTCCCCGCCGTTGATCCCGAGGCGGCCCCGCCGGTGATCGACGCTCGCCTCTCACCCGCGCTGGCCCGCGTGGCGGTGCAGGCGCCCGACTACGACTCGGCCCAGGCCGCCTATGTGAGCGGCTGGCGTCGCCAGGTCGACGCCACCCATCGACAGGTCGACGCCGAAGCCCGGCTGACCGATCTGGGCGCAGCCGGACAACGACTGCAGTCCGAGATCAACGAGACCACCCGCCGTCACGACAAGTCGTCGGCCCGGCTGGCCGTGCTGCGCCAGGGGGTGCAGAACATCGCCGTGGCCAACTATGTGCGCAGCGGGACCAGTGGCCCCGCTGACATCGGGCTCGATCCCAACAGCGCGACTAACGCACGGGCGGCCGAGGTGATGGTCGAGGCGGTGACCGGCACGCAACAGAACGACATCCAGGTGCATCAGGCCGTCGTGGCCGCGACCCAAGCGGTGCTCGATGTCGACCGCCCGGCTCTGGCCGAGGTGGTGGCCCGGACGACGGAGCAGTCGACCCGATTGGCGCAGGCCGTCAGCGATCGGGCCGCGGCGGTCGCCGACGTCGCCCGACTCGGTCAGGCTGTCGCCGATGTGCGGATGACCGCCATGGTGACGGGCACCGACATGTCGCTGGTCGCCCTCGACGCCTACTGGCGGGCGGCCGCGACCACCGCGTTCTTCAATCCGGCCTGCAAGGTGGCGTGGTCGGCCATCGCCGGTGTCGG
>JAYUBX010000490.1:0-2177 GCA_043740665.1 Candidatus Neomicrothrix sp. | reverse complement strand
ACCCTCGGCGGCGAGATCATTCCGCTCGATGCCAGCTCGGTCGGCGTCGGCAAGCTCGGTTTCGTCCAGCGCGTGCCCATCGGTGTGGTGGCGGCCATCTCGCCGTTCAACTTCCCCCTCAACCTGGTGGCCCACAAGTTGGCGCCGGCCATCGCCGCCGGCTGCCCCGTGGTGCTCAAGCCGGCGTCGGCCACGCCGCTCACCGCCCTGAAGCTGGCGGACCTGCTGCTCGACGAATGCGGTTTGCCCGAGGGCTGGCTCAACGTGGTCACGTGTAGCGGCAAGACCGCCAACCACTTGGTGACCCACGACGACGTGGCCATGATCACCTTCACCGGTTCGCCCGGTGTCGGGTGGGGGATCCGAGCCGCTGCACCCCGCAAGAAGGTGAGCCTCGAGCTGGGCAACAACGCACCCGTGGTGGTCGAGCCCGACGGCGACTGGCAGGGCGCGGCCAAAAAGATCAGCGTGGCCGGCTATTCGTTCGCCGGTCAGTCGTGCATCTCGGTGCAGCGCGTCTACGTGCACTCGTCGATCCACGATCAGTTCGTGGCCGAGTTGGTCGCCAGCGTCGAGGCCCTGAACGTGGGCGACCCGGCCGACGACACCACCGACGTGAGCGCGCTGATCACCGCCGACAACACCGAACGGGTGCACAACTGGATCGGCGAAGCGGTGCAGGCCGGTGCCACCATCGCCACCGGTGGCGAGGTCGTCGACGGCGTGCTGGCCCCGACGGTCTTGACCGGCGTGCAACCCGACATGGAGGTTTGTCGCACGGAGGTGTTCGGCCCGCTGGTGGGAGTGGCCGCCTACGACGACTTCACCGAGGCGCTGCGGCTGGCCAACGACAGTCGCTACGGGCTGCAGGCGTCGGTGTTCACCAGCGACATCGGCAAAGCCCTGCAGGCGGCGCGCTCGCTCGAATTCGGTGGGGTGCTGGTGAACGAGGTGCCAACCTGGCGCGCCGACCACATGCCCTACGGCGGGCTGCGTGATTCGGGCAACACCCGGGAGGGTCCGCCCTACACCGCCCGGGAGATGACCGAAGAGCGACTGATCGTGATTCAACCCTGACCGTGGTTCACCCCTGACCCGAGGACGCCTCGATGACGACGTTGCGCACGGCCTGCCCCCTCGACTGCCCCGACGGGTGCACGCTCGAGGTCGTGGTCGACCAAGGCCGGCTGGTGAAGGTTGACGCCGCGCCCGACGACCCGGCCGACGCCACCATCAGCCCGTTCACCCAAGGGTTCATCTGCAAGAAGGTGAAGGGCCACCACGCTCGGGTCTACGGGCCCGATCGGCTGCTCACCCCACTGGTGCGAACGGGACCGAAGGGCACCGGCGAGTTTCGGGTCGCGACCTGGGACGAAGCCCTTGACCTGGTCGCGGAATGCGTCGCCGAGGCGTTGGCCGACGATCCGGCCACCGTGGTTCCCTATCTCTACAACTCATCGGCGGGTGAGCTCGGGAGCGGTCTGCTCGGCCCCCTGTTGTGGGATGTGCTCGGCGCCAGCGAGGTCGACCACACCATCTGCGCGGCGAGCACGGGCAAAGCCTGGGCCATGACCTTCGGCTCGATGCCGGGCGCCGATCCGTTCGATGTGGTGCACGCCCAACTGGTGGTCGTGTGGGGCGCCAACCCGGCGATCTCGAACACGCACTTCCCGCCGCTGGTGCAGCACGCACGCGATCAGGGGGCGCAACTGGTCGTGGTCGACCCTCGCCGCACGGCCATGGCCAAGCGGGCCGACCTGCACCTGCCGGTGCGGCCCGGCACCGACGTGGTGCTGGCCATGGCCGTCGCCGCCGAACTCGATCACCGGGGGTCGATCGACCGAGTCTTCACCGACGCCCACGCCGAAGGCGTCGACGACTATCTCGCCGGTTGCGCGGCCCATTCGCTCGATCGGGCGGCCGACATCTGCGGTCTTGACCGGGCCGACATCGAGGCCTTCGTCGACTTGCTGGCCGAGCGGCGCCCGGCCTACTGGCGAACTGGTTGGGGCATGGAACGCAACCGCAACGGTGGCTCGGCCATGCGGTCGGTCTTTGCCCTACCGGTGCTCACCGGCGCCTTCGGCCAGCTCGGGTCGGGGGTGCACCTGCACACCGATCACGACCTGCCGTGGGACACCGCCGCCTTGTGCGACGCCGTGCTCGGCCCCGTCGGC
>JAYUBX010000489.1:0-1653 GCA_043740665.1 Candidatus Neomicrothrix sp. | reverse complement strand
AACTCCAGCCGGCCGATGCGACAGGCCTGGCACGTGGTCGCCACCAGCGACGAGGTCGGCGACGAGCCTGTCCAGGTTTGGCTGTTGGGCGAGCCGTGGGCGTTGGTCCGGCTCGACGGCAGGCTCGCGGCCTTCGCCGACCGCTGCCCGCACCGGCTGGCCCCCCTGAGTGCCGGTCGGGTGGTCGGCGCCGAGTTGCAGTGCGGCTACCACGGCTGGCGGTTCACCGGTGACGGCCGGTGCACCGCGATCCCCTCAGCGGCGGCGACCGAGCGGGTACCGACCCGTGCGGATGCGTCGAAGCCGTGGGGCGTGCAGGAGCGCTACGGCATGGTGTGGCTGGCTCCCGACGAACCGCGCTGCGACATCCATCGGTTCGACGAGTGGGACCAGCCCGGCTTCGACCGCATCGTCACGTCGATGGTGCGGACCCCGGTGTGTGCCGGCCAGCTGGTCGACAACTTTCTCGACGCCTCGCACTTCCCGTTCGTGCACAACCAGACCTTCGGCGACGACAAGGCTGCGGTCGTGGTCGACGAGGGCATCGAGCGCGACGGATGGACCGTCCGGACGGTCTTCTCGACCTGGTACAAGAACTTCGACGACCCCTTGGTGGCCACCGGCGAGCACGAGGCGGTCCAGCCGCAGGATCTGCTGAAGCAGGGCAGCGCGTCGATGACCGTCTACCTGCGCCTGTTCTTCCCGGTCACCGGCGCGACCCTTTCGATCCTGTTCTGCTGCACGCCCGAGACGGCCACCACGACCCGCGTCTACAAGATCGTGGCGCGCGACGACTTGGCCGGCGACCCGGCTCGGATCGCCCAGACGATCGTCGACGAGGACCTCATCCTCGCCGAGGATCTGACGGTGCTCGAGCGCTACACCCGCATGGAGTTGCACCTCGATCCGCGAGTCGAGGTGCATACCAAGGGTGACCGCCTCAGCCTGGCGTGGCGTCGGCTGCTGGCCGAGTGGTTCCGCTCAGACGATCGTTCCAGGCCTATCAGATCTGGAAATGCGTAGGACGAAATCTCGAAAGTAAAGGGTGTGCAATCTGGAAAATCAATGCTCTCTGCTGGTCAGATGCTCACCCCGCTGGTCGACCGCCGAATCCTATCGGTCGTCGCCGACCGGATGACCGAAGCTCCCGTGGTTGTGCTCCAAGGCGCTCGCTCGGTCGGCAAGTCCACCGTGCTCGCCGAGCTCGCCAGACAGCGCGATGTCGAGCTCGTCGACCTCGACGATCCGGCCGTTCGCGCTCGAGTCGACGCATCCCCATCAGACGCGGTGCGAGGGCCCGCGCCGGTGTGCATCGACGAGTACCAGCATGTCCCGGCGTTGCTGCAGGCCATCAAGGCCGAGTTGAACAAGCAGCATGACAACGGACGCTGGCTGTTGACCGGCTCGACGTCGTTCTGGGCGATGCCCCGCGGTACCCAGGCGCTCACCGGTCGCATGCAAATCCTCGAAGTGATGCCGTTCTCCCAGGGTGAACTCGATAGCACCCACGAAGACTTCCTCGACGTCGCGTACGCCAACCCCGCTGCGCTCGCCGTTCCGACAGGCACGAGCACTGAACGTCAGGAGTACGAACACCGGGTTTGTCGCGGTGGCATGCCGCTGGCTGTCCACCTGGACGCTCGCAAACGCGCC
>JAYUBX010000488.1:0-3913 GCA_043740665.1 Candidatus Neomicrothrix sp. | reverse complement strand
CATGCCGAGCGATTCAGCCCGCTGGACGTAGTTCAGCTCGAGCGGTCATCCCGACGATGGCTCAATCCCCGCCGGCCCCCGTCGTTGCTACGGTGCGCGGATGATATCTCCGGTCCTGGTGTGCACCGATGGATCCGACCTTTCGATCGCCGCGCTGAGCGCTGGGTTGGCTCTGCTCCGGTCCGGCCTGCCGCTCGTCGTCGTCACGGTGATCGACGAGCCCGATGTCTCACTGGTCACCGGCACCGGGTTCGCCGGCGGTGTGCTGTCGCCCGGGGAGTTCGAACTGATGGGCGCCGCCTCCGCCGGGGCCGCTGACGCGGTCATCGCCCGCACGTGCTCGTCACTCGGCATCGAAGGGGCCGGATCCCAGATCCTCGAAGGTCGGCCGGGCCCGGCGATCTGCCAACTCGCTGTCGACCTTTCCGCTCAGGCCGTGGTCATGGGCTCGCGAGGTCGAGGTGGACTCAAGCGTGCTGTGCTCGGCTCGGTGTCCGACCACGTCGTTCGTCACGCCTCCTGCCCCGTGATCGTGACCTCGTGATCGATCGACCTGCCGATCAACGGCCGGCAGCCTCGACGAAGACGGGGATCAGGGCTCCCCAGCCGGGTGCGGCCCTCGTCGATGGCGACGAACGTGAGGTCGACGTCGGTGGCAGCGTCGCGATCACGATTGATGTGCCACAAGTAGCCGAGCCGATGAGGTGGGTTCCAGCGCGTGATCTCGCCCCAGTCGATCTCGGTGCCGTCGGGGATCTCGACGCTCAGGTGCAGTGGCTCGATCATGCTCGCTTCCCTGGTTTCGCAGGCTTCGCTGATTCGACGGTGTTCTCGGCGACCAGCCGGAACCGACTCACGGCGTCGCCCCACACCTGCGAAAGGTAGGCGTGGACGGCGTCGACGCCTTCGTCGTGCAGTCGGTAGATCCGACGGGCACCCTGCGGCTCCTCGACGACGAGCCCCGCCTGTTTCAGCAGGCGCAGGTGACGCGACACCGCCGGCCGGCTGATCGGCAGGGCATCGGCCAGCTGTTGCACCGACTGCCCGCCCGCCCTGAGCAACTCGACGATGGCCCGGCGATTGGGGTCACCGAGGGCTTCGAACGGATCGCCTGACGGCGCCGGCACGGCCACCATCGTCAGGCCCGGGGGATGGCGTGCATCCGGTTGTTGCGCGGGTTGTGCTCGACCTCGGCCAGACCAAGCTGTTCCATCACCGGCGGAACGTAGTTGCCGAACCGGCCCCGCAGGCCCTTCTTGAGTCCGTACCAGCCACCTACCGGGTTGTCGTCGGCTCGGGCCCACGCCTCGACCGTTCCGTCAGTCACCGGCTTCTGCTCGTCGGCGTTGCCCAAGGCGACCCAGTCACCCCGCTCGGCCAACATGGCCGCCAGATCGTCGAGGCACCGCAGGTGGTAGCGCAGCTGGGTCTTGCCCACCTGCACCACCAACGCCGGCGGGTTGAGTGTCTCGTCGCGATACGCGATGTACTGCGACCCGCCACTGGGTGTCGTCAGCGTCCAGGGGTGCTCCGGTGTGCCATCAGGTTCAGTCATTGGTCCTGCTTCCCGGGTGAGGTGGACGAGCTCGAATCGAAGCTCACGCCGTCGGCCAGTCGAAAGCTGGCGTACCGCAACCGAGCCGGCGCCGTGGCCACGAGCTCGACGAGCACCTTCTTGATGAGGCCGACGTTCTCGTCGGATCGATCCGACTTGGTCCGGTAGCGCACCACCGTCACACCCACGGGCAGCCCATTCAGTAACGAAACCGTTACCGTAACAGATTCGTCACTAAAGGGGACGACTACTCGAGCAGGCTCGCCAGCACGTCGCGACGGTGGGTGACGGCGATGAGATGGCCCTGGCCCGCCAGGCTGGTGAGCGTCGCTCGGGGAAGGCGGCGCTTCAGTTCAACCGCCCACGTCGGCGGCACCATGGTGTCGGCGTCGCCCTGCCACAGGTCAACCGGCCCGACGACCTCCTCAGGAGCGAAGCCCCAGGGGGCTACCATCGCCCGGTATTCGTCCACCTCGCCCCGGGTATCGCCGAGGGCGTCGGCTACGGCCCGGCCGAACCAGTCAGACTCGGCCAGGAAGATGGCACGGTCAGCCGGACAAACGTCGCGGGAGGACAGCCTGGCGAAGCGCGTCGGGCGCAGTCGAGCAGCGGTGGCCATGGTGGCGAACACGGCCCGAGCGGCCGGCCGGGCCCGAACCGACAGGCGAGCGAGTCGGTTGTCGGCCGCCGGCAGTTGGCTGCGGTTCACCGCATCATCGAGGGGCACGCAGCCGGCGATGAGGGCCGTTCGGCTGACCCGGCCAGCCAGACGAGCAGAAACGGCCAAGGCATACTGGCCGCCGAGCGACCAGCCCATCACCGCGACGTGATCGAGCCCGAGTTGATCGATCAGCTGGCGAGCGTCGTCGGCCCAGTCGACCGTGTTGTGCCCGGGTGCTCGATCCGACAGACCGACACCCGGCCGGTCGGGCGAGATGATGCACGCCCCAAGGTCACGAGCATCACCGTCGGCCAACTCGACATCGAGGCGCCCCACCAAGCCACCGTGGCAGCTGAGCACCGGGACCCCATCCGGATCGCCGTACATCGCGTAACCGAGACGGCGGCCCGACGACAGCCGGATCACATGGTCGACGGCCGCGGCGTGCGAGATCGTGGGCATCGGCCGACCCTCGTGAGCTGGACGATCCCCTGCTTCACTGGGTCGTCGCACCGAACCGGTAGCCCTGAGGAGGAAACCATGTTGCTCGAAGGCAAGAACTCGATCATCTACGGGGGCGGCGGCGCGATCGGCGGGGCCGTCGCCCGTGCCTTCGCCCGAGAGGGAGCACGGGTCCACCTCGCCGGGCGCACCCTCGCCCCGCTCGATCACGTCGCGGATATCATCCGCGACGGGGGCGGCTGGGCTGACACGACGACCGTCGATGCCCTCGACCAGCAGGCCGTCGATGACCATGCCGATGCGGTGGCGACCAGATCGGGCAGCCTCGACATCTCGTTCAATCTGATCTCGACCGGGGACGTGCAGGGAACCCCGTTGGTCGAGATGTCGCTGACCGATTTCGAGGCTCCCATCCTCACGTCGATCCGTACCCAGTTCCTGACGGCTCGGGCGGCGGCGCGCCACATGATCAAGCAGGGATCCGGTGTGATTTTGATGTTCGGCCTCAGCGGCGACCCCATCCGCGACTTCACGACCGGCGGTCACCAGATCTCGATGGGCGGCACCAAGGTCGCGTTCGGTGCCCTCGATGTGTTTCGCAACCAACTCGCCTGCGAACTCGGACCCAACGGCATCCGCGTGGTCACGCTGCTGACCGGTGGCGTACCCGAGACCACCGACGAGGCGTGGCGCAGCGTCATAACTGACGGTTTCATCGCCACCTCGATGCTGCGGCGAGCCGAGACACTCGAGGACGTCGGAAACGTGGCCGCCTTCGCCGCCTCGAATCAAGCCCGAGGCATGACCGCCACGCACTTCAACCTGACGTCGGGCCGCGAGGTCGACTAGCGAAACCCATTGACTTCAACGCCAGCGAGCGTGCAGATCGGTCGGCAGTTCGAGACCATGGAAGCGCGGTTCATGGGTGAGCTGCACCGCGCCAGGAACAGCCAAACCAAGACGCTTTGCTTCGGCATCATCACCGTACTCACCAGCCTGGCCGCACTCGGCGTCGCCTTCACCCGCTGAACCGCTGAACCGCGACGGGCTTCGAGTCGTATCCTTGACCATGGCTGCGGACCGA
Source organism: Candidatus Neomicrothrix sp. (assembly GCA_043740665.1). Taxonomy (GTDB): domain Bacteria; phylum Actinomycetota; class Acidimicrobiia; order Acidimicrobiales; family Acidimicrobilacustridaceae; genus UBA4742. The sequence goes on along the minus strand of JAYUBX010000488.1, from coordinate 151 downwards.
GTGTGGTGAAGGACCGATCGACGGGGGCGCCGAATCGCGTCGACCGTTGGGTGGTAGCCCGGCCGGTCGGGCAGTTCGCGCTCATCGGTCTGGCCGCGCTGATCATCGTGGGTTTCGCAACTCTGGTGGCGAGCCGTCGGGTGGGTGAGCG
>JAYUBX010000487.1:0-7548 GCA_043740665.1 Candidatus Neomicrothrix sp. | reverse complement strand
ACGGCCAGGAAGAGGAACACGTTCACGACCAACAGCAGGCTGTCGATCTGGGCCAGCTGGGTGGCCGAGAACTCTTTGCGGTCTTGCAGCTTGAGGTCGGGGTGCGGCTCGAGCACCTTTTCGATGGCGGCTCGGGCGTTGGCCTCGGTCACGCCCGGCGCGGTGCGGGCCGCCACATAGGTGTCGAGCTGTGACGTGGTGTGCGCCGCGTACGTGTCGAGATCGATGGCCCAGTTGCCCAGCACGCCGGCGTCGCGATAGATGCCGACGATCGGGAGAGTGACCGACCCGGTGTCGTTGAACGTGACCGTGACCTGGTCGCCGACGGCCAATCCTTGGCTCTTGGCTGGGTCTTCATTGACCAAGACGCCGCGCTGGCCGGCGGTCGGCGATCCCTGCCGCATACCGACGTTGAACACCGAGCTCAACACGCCGAAATCGATGGCGCTGACCTGCTTGGTCGATCCGTTGACCTGCACCTGGCCCTGGCGCACGTTGGCGACGGCGGCCAGTTCGGGGATCGTCTTGAGCTCGGTCGCCACCCCAGGATCGAAGCCGTAGAACGAGCCGGTCGTGATGTACCAGTCGGCGCTGATCGATTGATTGATCGTCTCGGTGAACGACTGCTTGATCGACGTGCCCACCACGAAGGCCAGCGTGACCAAGGCCAGACCGATCATCAACGCCGACGCCGTCGACGCAGTACGGCGTGGGTTGCGGGCCGCGTTCTCCTCGGCCAGATGACCGGCGGCGCCGAACGGCCGCAAGGTGAACCCGATCAGGTGGGCGACCGGCGCGGCGACCGCGGGACTGAGCATGGCGACGCCGAGGAAGATGAGCAGCGCGCCACCGATCATGGCGCTGACGAGCAGCATTGCTTCGGGTTTGCCGAACAGGGCCCAGGCCAAGGCGATGCCCCCGATGGCGACCATGGCCGATCCGACGATGCCACGGGTGCGCATCGACAGGGAGCGGAAGGTGAAACCGTCACGCAGCCCGGCGACCGGTGGCACGGTGGTGGCCTTGCGGGCGGGCAGCACCGCCGACGCCATGGTGACACCGAGCCCGATGATCGCGCCGAGGATGAACGACCGAGGCGAGAGCACCAAAGACGTACCGCTGGTGCCGAAGCCGGACGCGCTGAGCACGGCTTGCAATCCGATGGCGATCAGGATGCCCAAGCCCACGCCGATGATCGATGCCACCACGCCCACCAACAACGCCTCGCCCAACACCGACCGGAAGATCTGGCGGGACGATGCGCCGATGGCTCGCAGCAGGGCCAGCTCTTTCACCCGTTGGCCGACCACGATGTTGAAGGTGTTGCTGATCAGGAAGGCCGACACGAACAGGGTGATGCCGGCGAAGACCAACAGCACCGTGCCGAAGATGTCGACGATACCGCTGACGCCCTTCTGGCTGTCGGCCACCACCTGCGACTGACTGACGACCTCGGCTCCCGGCGGCAGGATGGCGTTGATCTCGGTCGTCACCTGATCAACCGAGGTACCCGGCAGAACAGCGACGTCGATGCTCTGCAGCCTGCCCTCGAGGTTGAAGAGCCGCTGGGCCTCGGGCAGGGTGAAGGCCACCAGGGTGGCGCCGGCCAGCGCGTTGCCCGAGCCAAAGCTCACGATGCCGACAACCTGATAGTTACCCGGCCCCAGGCCGGTCTGGATGGTGACGGTGTCGCCGACGGACTTGCTGGCCCTCTTGGCCACGTCGACATCGAGCGCGACCTCGTCGGCGGCGGCGGGTGGTCGGCCGTCGACCTGGATCAGCGCCTTGTTGGGCGATCCCGGGTCCCACGTGACGGCCAGGGGAGGTCCGCCCACCGGCGTTACCGGCGTGCCGTCGGTCGCAAAGATGAGCGCGGGGAATCCGCCGGCGTTGCCGCCGGCCGCCCTCACGCCCGGTAGCTGACGCACCTGCGCCAGTAGAGAGTCGGGGATGGGCGGGCTGGAGCCGAAACCACTCTGCTCGAACTGGTTGGTGCCCTTCACCTGCAGGTCGATGCCCTGGTTGATATCGGTGAAGAGCTGGTTGAACTGTGATCGCACACTGTCGGTGAGGATCAGCGTCCCCACGACGAAGGCCACGCCCACTACGACCGCCAAGGTCGTGAGCAGAAAGCGAATCTTGTGGGACAGCAGCCCGCGAACTGTCACCCGAAACATGTGGATGAGGCTAGGGGCACGCTCGGAGCGTTGATGCTCTGGGATACTGAGCCGATGGGGAGACGCGTGGTCGTGGCGCTGACGTTCGCCGTCCTGCTCGCCGGCTGCGCGTCGACGTCCGCCCGCGCTGAGCTGCCGGCCACCACTGCGGTCCCGGTGACTATCGCGGGCCCAGGGGCCTCCGTGACGTCGGCCGGCGCGAGCCCGGCGTCGGTTGACGTGCGGGCCACGCTCGCCCCGCTGGCGATCGACGATCATCCGACCCCCGAGACGGTCTTCCGGCGCGAAGAATGGCCGACCTGGGTCGACATCGACCACGACGGGTGCGACGCTCGTGAACAGGCCCTGATCGCGCAGTCGACCACCCCGGCCCGGGTGGGGCCGAACTGCACCGTGGTCGCCGGCACCTGGACCTCGCCCTACGACGGTGTCGAGACCACCGTGCCCGGCGAACTCGACGCTGATCACCTGGTGCCGTTGGCCAACGTCCATCGGTCGGGCGGCTGGCGATGGGATGCGGCCACCCGACGCGCCTACGCCAACGATCAGGCCGTCTTGGTGATGGTGACCGCTCACGCCAATCGATCGAAGGGCGACTCAGCTCCCGATGAGTGGCGCCCCGCCCTCGAGTCGGACTGGTGCGCCTACGCCACCCGGTGGATGGCCCTCAAGATCCAATGGCGCCTCACCGCCACGACCACCGAGCGAGACGCCCTCGGCCAGATGCTCGACACCTGCCCGCCCTGATCGGCCAGAACGGATTCTGCGGGGACGGGATCTAGGGGTGGGCCCGGTGGATCAGGCGGCGGGCGGCCCGTTTGGCCCACCGCCGGGTCGGGCGCCATCCATGCTTCACCGTGTCGGGGAACGAAACCTCATACCGCCACTTGGCGCCGTCGTGCCAGAGGGTGTAGTCGGTCATCACCCGCACAACGCTACGCGCCGATCGTTCGGCCCGTCGCCGCGAACCGACGCAATCGGCCGTCGAGGCCAAGGATTTGCCGCCGGATGACCGACCGATTCTGGTCGCCCACGCCGCGGCCGGCCCATCCGGACAACACGGCACCGCCTCATGGGGTGGAGCCACTACGGTCTCGGTCCTGATGACCGAGGATGTGAACGAGCCAAATCGGCCGAACGAGCCCGACGAACAGGGCGGCGACGAAGCGGTCGAGCCCGACGAGAACGTCGCCGATATCCGCACGCTGCGGTTGGCCAAGCTCGATGCGCTGCGGGCCGAAGGCGTCGAGGTCTACCCGTACCGCTTCGATCGCGATCGCACGCTGACTGAGCTGCGCGACGAGTTCGGTTCGCTCGAAGCCGGAGCCGAGACTGAGGTCGAGGTCAGCGTCGCCGGTCGCATCATGTTGCGGCGCCCCCAGGGTCGGCTGACCTTCGCGTCGATCCGTGACCGCGACGGCGAAGTACAGCTCTTCGTCTCGCAGGGCGTGTTGGGCAAGGAAGCGTTCGTGGCCTTCAACGATCTCGATCGCGGCGACTGGGTCGGCGTGACCGGCACGGTGATGAGCACCAAGAAGGGTGAGTTGTCGGTCAAGGTCACCGGCTATCAGCTGCTCAGCAAGGCGCTGCGACCGCTGCCGGACAAGTGGAAGGGCCTGAGCGACGTCGACCAGCGCTACCGCCAGCGCTACGTCGACCTCATCGTCAACGACGATGCGCGCCGCACCTTCGTCATCCGGTCGACCGCCGTCCAGGCCATTCGCGACCGCATGCGGGCGGCGGGCTATCTCGAGGTCGAGACGCCGGTGCTCAACCTGATCCAGGGCGGTGCCACTGCTCGGCCGTTCGTCACCCACTACAACGCGCTCGACATCGACAGCTACCTGCGCATTGCCCTCGAGCTGCCGTTGAAGCGCCTCATCGTCGGGGGGATGGAGGCGGTCTTCGAGATCGGTCGCATCTTCCGCAACGAGGGTCTCGACACCCGCCACAATCCTGAGTTCACCATGATCGAGGCCTACCAGGCCTTCGCCGACTACACCGAGATGATGACCCTCACCGAGGACCTGGTGTCGTCGGCGGCCCTGGCCGCCATCGGCCGCACCAAGGTCGAGGTCCGAGGTCGCGAGATCGATCTGGCCCCGCCTTACCGGCGCGGCACCATGATCGAACTGATCCAGCAATACGCGGGTGTCACGGTGCACCCAGGTATGCCGGTCGGCGAGCTGCAGGCCGTGCTCAGTGGGCTGGGCATCGGTTTCGATCCGAAGTGGGGCGGGGGCAAGTTGGTCATGGAGCTCTACGACGAGCGCGTCGAGCCCGAACTGATCGACCCGACGTTCGTCCTCGACTATCCCCGCGAGGTCTCGCCGTTAGCCAAGGTCCACCGCGACGATCCCATGCTCGTCGAGCGCTTTGAGCTGGTGGTCGGTGGTCGCGAGTTGGCCAACGCCTACAGCGAGCTGAACGACCCCGTCGACCAGTTGGCTCGCTTTCAGGTCGAAGCGGCGCTCAAGGCGGCCGGCGACGCCGAGGCCAGCGACATCGATCTCGACTACGTGCGCGCCCTCGAATACGGCATGCCGCCGGCCGGGGGCATGGGCATGGGCATCGATCGGCTCGTCATGTTGCTGGCCGAGGTCGAATCGATCCGTGAAGTGATTCTCTTCCCGACGCTGCGGCCCGAGGTCGGGTTGAACGACGACGAGTTCGCCGTGCCATCGCCGACCGACCCGAGCTGACGCCGGTGCGTCACACCTCGCTTCGGGCCCGGATCGTCGGGGGGCTGACCGGCCTCGGCGGTCTGTTGTTGATGTTGTCGGTGCTGCCGTTCGTGCCTCGGCGCATCCTGAACGCCTCGACCGTCGTAGCCCCCTTCGGCCTGCGGGTCGCTAGTCACGTCGTGTCCTTGCTGATCGGCGTGAGCCTGCTCTTCCTCGCCGGCCAACTGGGTCGCCGAAAGCACCGGGCCTGGCAGGTCGCCATCGTCTTGTTCTCGGTGAGCTGCCTGGCCAACATCGTCCGACTCGACCGCCCGCTCGCCGGACTGTTCTCACTGTTCATGGTGGCGCTGCTGATCGTCAGTCGCCGCGAGTTCCAGGCCCCGCCCGATCCGCCGACACTGTTCCAGTTCCTGCGCTTCGTGCCGGTCTACCTGCTGGCCGTCATCGCCTACGGCTTCGTGTTCCTTTTCGTGCAGCGCAACCGAGTCGACCCCGAGCTGACGTTCGCCCGCAGCCTCGACACGGTGTTGAGCGGGCTGATCGGGCTGCCCGGCTCGTACGACTTCGAGAGCGAGTTCCTCGAACGGGTCTTCCGCATTTCCCTGTTCGCGCTCGGCGTCATCGGCCTTGGTGTGGCCCTGGCCCTGCTGTTCCGTCCCATCGTCAGCCGTCCGCAACAGGACGAGGGCGACAGTGCATGGCTGCACGCCAGTCGCCTGGTGCGGATGTACGGATCCGACACCCTCGCCTACTTCGCCCTACGTGACGACAAGACGTTCTTCTTCGCGTCGGACGGCGAGGCGATGATCGCCTATACCTACATCGGCCGCTACGCCCTGGCCTCGGGTGACCCCATCGGACGACCCGAGTCGCTCGACCTGGTGGTCGACGAGTTCCTGGCCATGTGCCGACAGCGGGCCTGGGGTGTGGCGTTTCTGGCGGCCCTCGAGTCCCGGCGGGACGTCTACCTCGAGCGCGGTCTGCACACGTTCTATCTGGGCGACGAAGCGGTCGTGGCGTGCAAGGACTTCAGCCTCAAGGGCAAGAGGTGGAAGAGCGTCCGCCAGTCGGCCCAGCGGGTCGAGCGCACCTTCCGCTACGAGTTCATGGCCGAGACCGACGCCTCGCCGGAGCTGATCGCGGCGCTGAACGACCTGAGTGCCAAATGGCGCGGCAAGGCACCCGAACGGGGCTTCACCATGACGCTGGGTCACGACGTCGACGGCCGCAACCCCGAGTTCCGGCTCTGTGTGGCGCTCGACGAGAACGATCAGCCCGGTGGGTTCCTGCGGATCGTGCCGGTCTACGGCGACCGTCCCGGCTACACCCTCGACCTGATGCGCCGCGACCCCGACACCCCCAACGGCATGACCGAGTTCCTGCTCACCCGCACGCTGATGCAGCTCGACGAGCTGGGCTTCGAGCGACTGTCGATGAACTTCGCCGTATGGGGGCGTCTGTTCTACGAGGACATCCACTATTCGTGGCGCCAGCGGATCTTCAAACAGCTGCTCGAACTGGTGAATCCCTTCTACCAGATCAAGTCGCTCAAGATGTTCAACCAGCGCTTCTACCCCGAGTGGGTACCCCGGGTCATCGTCTACGACGACGTGCGGGCCCTGCCTCGCGTCGGCTTGCTCTACGGCGGAGTCGAGGGCTTCCTGTCGGTTCCGGTGGTCGGGCGGTACTTCCTGCCCAAGACGGTGCCTCACGTGAAGGCGCCGGGGTAGGTTCGCGGACCATGTGCGGCCGTTTTGTGTCTGCGTCCCCACCGGACCAGATCGCTCGGTACTTCGATGCGGTCGACGAGACCGGCGGCGACTCCTCCGGTCGTCCCGGGGGCCCGAACTACAACGTCGCCCCGACCACCGACGTGTTCGCGGTGCTCGTCGACGGGGGAGTGCGCAAGCTCGAGACGCTCCACTGGGGGTTGGTTCCTCACTGGGCCAAGGATCCGTCGATCGGCAGTCGCATGATCAACGCCCGGGCCGAGACGCTGGCCGAGAAGTCGTCGTTCAAGAGTTCGTTCGCCAAGCGACGGTGCATCATCCCGGCCGACGGGTTCTATGAATGGAAGAAGGCGCCGGGCCAGAAGGCGAAGCAGCCGATGTTCATCCATCGCACCGACGGTGAGCCGCTGGCGTTCGCCGGGCTGTGGTCAGCGTGGCGCAGCAAGGAAGACCCGACCCAATCGCTGCACTCGTGCACGATCATCACCGGGGAGCCGAACGAGTTGGTGGCCGAGGTCCACGACCGCATGCCGATCATGTTGCCGCCGTCGGCGTGGTCGACGTGGCTGTCGCCCGACATCGACGACCTCGACCTGCTGGGTCGACTGCTGGTGCCGGCGCCGGCCGAGATCATCGAGCTCTATCCGGTCAGCACCGAGGTCAACAGCGTGCGCAGTCGAGGTCCGCACCTGATGGATCGAGCCGAACCGATCACGTCACCCCCGACGCTCGACTCGACGCTGGACCCGAGCGCTTCTTGACCGTCACCTTCCGTCGGCGGGTCGACAACGTCATCCTGCGGTGGCAGGGCCGCCTCGATTCGGAATCGGCCGACCGGCTCGCTCCGTGGATCTTTGCCGTCGGGCTGTTCGTCGTGCTGGTGCTGTTGGCCCTGGCCCAGGCCCGGTCGTTGACCGCCAGTCCCGATCTGGCGGCCTACACCCAGGCGGCGTGGGC
>JAYUBX010000486.1:0-1653 GCA_043740665.1 Candidatus Neomicrothrix sp. | reverse complement strand
TCGGGACCGAAGAATCCCTCGGCGTACCACCGTTGCCGCAGGATGGCGCGATCAGCGCCGAGGTTCATGATTCGTGCCGTCGGGGTTCGCGTTCGCCGCCCCGAATGCGAGCGCGAGGCCGGGGCGGTGCCAGCTGCAGCGCACGAGGCGGCCGGTCTCGGAGCATGTGAGATGGGCGGTCGTGAGGTCATCGCCGCCGAAGCAGATGTTCGTGACGAGCCGGTCGGCCAGGCGATCGGGGAGCACCCAGTGCACGATTCCGTCGAGGCCATCGTCAGATGGCCCCTCGGCTGGCACCTCGGTCACACCTCCTTGGACGAGCGTGCCCACGCACACAGCCCCCGACGAGTCGACTGCAAGCGAGTCCAGCTCCATTGCGCCGGGGAGGCCGACGAGCAGGGTGAACGGGTCGAGCGAACCGTGGCGGGTGAGCGCTCGGGCGCCGTGACCGACCGATGGCGCGAGTCGTCCGGGTGAGGCGATCCGTCGACGCAGCACTTGGCGAGTCGACGTCTGTGCCCAGTACAAGATGTCGCCGCCGGGTGACAGGCCGATCCCGTTCGGATCGGTGGCCCGTGCCACCGTTGCGACCGACGATCCGCTGGCCGTGGCGTAGTGCAGTGTGCCGCCGCGTAGGTCGGTGAACCAGAAACCCCCTGCTGCGTCGAACACGAGGTCGTTCGGCGCGACGAAGGGAGCGCCGTCGGAATCGGTGTACAACCACGACCAATCACCCGTGGCGATGTCGACGCGCTGGATGCCGGGCATGCTCCGCGGTCCTGCGCCCATCCCGCCGTTGTTGCACACGTAGACCGCGCCGTCGGGGCCGATTGCCGCACCGTTTGGACCGCCGCCGAGCTCGGCGATCACATCCTTCGAGCCGTCCGAATCGACCCGGGTGAGACGGCCGCCGACGATCTCGACCACGAGCACTGATCCGTCGTCGAGCGCAACCGGGCCTTCGGGGAAGGCCAGACCGTCGGTGACCATTTCCACGTCGGTGAGTTGACGGGTGATCACGAGCGCTGCGAACGTGAGGGCGAAAGCGATGCATACCGTTCGAACGATTGCCGGAACAGGGTGGCGATGCGCTCGATATCGGGAATCTTCTCAGGATCGGCGATGAGGCCGATGTCGAACGCGTCGGCGTTCCGGCGCGCGGTGAAGTTCAACGGGCGGCCACTGCCGAGCAGTGGCGTGGGGTGGTTCGAGACCTGCCGAAGCCCGGCATACGAGCGTTCGTGCGCGGGCCCGGGAACGTTGGAAACGGTGATGTTGCCGGGGAGGATGGTGCCTCCCGAACGTCGGTGCTTGGCGAAGCGATCACGCCGGATGCGGGGCCCGAACGGCGTCTCGGGCTGATTGAGCAGCGCCTCGTCGTGCACGGTGCGCCGCCGCTCGAGGACCATCGAGTCCTGGATCGAGCGGAGCCGCTCGATCGGGTCGGCCAGATGGGTGGCGAGGTGGGGATGGATCGCAACGATCCGGTTGCCGAACGGACCGTGTTCGGGACGACGATAGCTCCGTGCGGAATTCGTGGTCAGGGGGATCGTCGGGAGGTCGTTGGTTTGGATCAGGTAGTCGCGTGCCGCGCCGCCGACCAGTGCGAGGAACAGGTGGTTGAGCGTCGCATCGAACGAGCGGGCGATCAGC
>JAYUBX010000485.1:0-3325 GCA_043740665.1 Candidatus Neomicrothrix sp. | reverse complement strand
ACGCCGGGCAGGGTGGGCTGCAGGCGCTCACTGGTGGTGAGGATGCCCAGCTCGTTGCGCTCGTCGATCGACAGGTACATGACCGCCAGCTTGCGGAAGAGGTAGTCCATCAGCGAGTTGGCGATGCGGATGTCGGGATCGTCGGTCATGCCGGCCGGCTCGAACCGCATGCCGGTGAAGGCCTCGACGAAGCTGCGCAGGGGCACGCCGTACTGCAGGCCGTGGCTGACCGAGATGGCGAAGGCATCCATGATGCCGGCCAGGGTCGAGCCCTGCTTCGACACCCGGACGAAGATCTCGCCGGGCCGACCATCGTCGTACTCGCCGACGGTGACGAAGCCCTTGCAGTCGGCCACCCGGAACTCGAAGGTGTGCGACGAGCGGGTACGGGCCAGCTTCTGACGGATCGGCTGGTAGACGATCTTCTCGACGATGCGCTCGACCTGCTCGACCTGTCCGACGACCTCGCCGGCGGCGACTGCCGCCGCCGCGGCGGCACCGGTCTCAGCCGTCTCGCCGCCCTTCTTGGCCATGGCCAGCGGCTGGGCCACCTTGCAGTTGTCGCGGTAGATGGCGACGGCCTTGATGCCGAGCTGCCAGGCATCGATGTGCAGCTGCTCGACCTCTTCGACGGTGACGTCCTCGGGCATGTTGACGGTCTTGGAGATGGCGCCGGAGATGAACGGCTGCACCGCACCCATCATCTTGACGTGGCCGCTGTAGTGAATGGCGTTGTCACCCATCGAGCAGGCGAACACGGCGATGTGCTCGGCGGCCAGGTGCGGCGCGCCCAGGATCGTCTTGTTCACGTCGATGTAGGCGACGATCTCGGCCGACTGCGCATCGGTGTAGCCGAGGCGTCGCAGCGCACGGGGCACGGTCTGGTTGACGATGGTCATGTTGCCGCCCCCGACCAGCTTCTTCATCTTGCACAGACCGAGGTCGGGCTCGATGCCGGTGGTGTCGCAGTCCATCATCAGGCCGATGGTGCCGGTGGGCGCCAGCACCGAGGCCTGTGAGTTGCGCACGCCGTGGTCATCGGCGATCTCACAGGCATCGTCCCACGACTGCTGGGCGGCGGTGAGCAGCTCGTGGGGCAGCAGCTCTTCGTCGATGTTGGCCGCCTGCTGGCGGTGCATGTCGAGCACGCGCAGCATGTGATCGGTGTTGGCGGCGTAGCCAGCGAACGGACCCATGCGGGCGGCGGTGCGGGCCGAGGTGGCGTAGGCGTGACCGGTCATGAGGGCGGTGACCCCCGCGGCCCAGGCCCGGCCCTGGTCGGAGTCGTACGGCAGCCCCAGCGCCATGAGCATGGCGCCCAGGTTGGCGTAGCCGATGCCGAGCTGGCGGTACTGGCGAGAGGTCTCGCCGATGGGCTCGGTCGGATAGTCGGCGTTGCCGACCAGGATCTCCTGCGCAGTGAAGATCACGGCGACGGCGGCCTTGAAACCCTCGACGTCGAAGGTGTCGTCGTCGCCCAGGAACTTGAGCAGGTTGAGACTGGCCAGGTTGCAGGCCGAGTTGTCGAGGTGCATGTACTCGGAGCACGGGTTCGAGCCGTTGATGCGGCCGGTGTTCGCCGCGGTGTGCCAACGGTTGATGGTGGTGTCGAACTGCATGCCCGGATCGGCGCACTCCCACGTGGCCAGTGAGATCTGACGCATCAGGTCACGGGCCCGGATGGTCTTGACGATCGAACCGTCGATGACCGCCCGCAGGTTCCAGTCGGCATCGTCGAGCACCGCCTGCATGAACTCGTCGGTGACGCGCACCGAGTTGTTGGCGTTCTGGTACTGGATCGAGGTGATGTCCTTGCCGTCGAGGCTCATGTCGAAGCCGGCCGCCTCGAGGGCCCGGGCCTTCTTCTCCTCGGTGGCCTTGCACCAGATGAACTCTTCGATGTCGGGGTGATCGACGTTGAGGATGACCATCTTGGCGGCGCGACGGGTCTTGCCACCCGACTTGATGGTGCCGGCCGAGGCATCGGCCCCCCGCATGAAGCTGACCGGACCCGACGCGGTGCCGCCGCCCTTGAGCAGCTCGACGCTCGAGCGGATCTTGCTCAGGTTGATGCCCGAGCCCGAACCGCCCTTGAAGATGGTGCCCTCCTCGACGTACCAGTTGAGGATCGAGTCCATCTGGTCGTCGACCGAGAGGATGAAGCAGGCCGAGGCCTGCTGGGGCACGCCCTTGACGCCGATGTTGAACCACACCGGCGAGTTGAAGGCGGCCTTCTGGGTGACGACGAGATGCTTGAGCTCGTCGGAGAAGGCTCGGGCTTCGTCGACCGTCTCGAAGTAGCCGTCGCGGGTGCCCCACTCGGTGACGGTGTCGACCACGCGGTCGATCACCTGGCGGAGCGAGTGCTCACGCTCGGGCAGGCCGAGGGTGCCACGGAAGTACTTCTGGGTGACGATGTTGGTGGCGTTGAGCGACCAGTCGATGGGGAACTCGACCCCGAGCTGCTCGAAGGCCACCGAGCCGTCACGGAAGTTGGTCAGGCGGGCATCGCGCTGCTCCCACGCCACCTCGTCGTAGGGGTGGACCCCTTCGGTGGTGAAGTACCGACGAATCCCGATACCGACCTGCTCCGGCGCCATAGCCATGGGTGAATTTCTCCTCGTCATCGAACTCTCGGGTGTGCGGATTGCCCTGCGTCTGGGAGAGAGGAGGGGTCTCCAGGCTAGTGATCACCAGCCCGATTGCCTGCCTCTGTGGCCATGTTCACAGCGAGCCTGAACACAACATGTTGTGTTCTGCTTGCCCCCATGTCCCCCGGGCCACAAGATGTGGGATGGATTACATCACCGTAATTACACGCTGTCAACGGTGATGGCCGGTTTGTCAGAAGAAATCTGCCGGGGACTCGGGCATCAACGGACGCTGCGGCGCGAACAAGCAGGTCAGGACCCAATGGCCCTCAAGAAGTCGTCCTGCCAGCCAAGTACCAGCGACGCCAGCCACCATTCCGATTGCCCGCGCCACAGCCCGTTGATATGGGTGCACCTTACGAAGGATGCCCTGTGGGGCAAAAGAGGGAACATCCTGTGTATTTCAGGTGGACAACTCGCCCGCCATCCACAGGCTGGCCCCCAACGCGCCAGGAAACGTTCAGGAATCGACCAGGTGGAGCCACTTGGTACGGTCGGCCCATGCGTCAACTGCTGCCGACCCCCATCGACGACATCGACCCCGACGTCGCCTACGCGTCGGACCCGCGGACCGCGCCGGCCGGGCGGCCCTGGGTGATGACCAACATGGTCGCCACCGTCGACGGGGCCGCCAGCATCGAGGGCGTGTCGGGCGGCATCGGCGGACCCGCCGA
>JAYUBX010000484.1:0-5430 GCA_043740665.1 Candidatus Neomicrothrix sp. | reverse complement strand
CAACGATCAGATCGGCGACCGGCAGGGGTCGGCCCCAGTAGGCCAGCAGCCGGCACACGGTCAGGCGTCCTGGGCGCAGCGGAAGCCGGCGAAGATCTGGCGACGGATGGGATAGTCCCAGTTGCGGAACGTGCTGCGGACAGCGACGGGGTCGGCCGCCCACGAGCCCCCGCGGAGGACCTTGTAGTCGTCGCCCCAGAAGACCTCGGAATACTCGCGATAGGGCCAGGCGACGAAGTCGGGATACGGGGTGAAGTTCGACGAGGTCCATTCCCAGACGTCGCCCACCATGGCCAGGCATCCCCACGGGCTGGCGCCGCTCGGGTGGGCGGTCACCGGATCGGGTCCGGTCCGGCGTTGACCCAGGTTGGCGCGGTTGGCCGCGGGATCATCGTCACCCCAGGGCCAGCGCCGCGAGCCTTGCTCGGGATGCCAGCACGCCGCCTTTTCCCATTCGGGTTCGGTGGGAAGTCGCTTGCCGGCCCACCGGGCGAAAGCATCGGCTTCGTACCAGGCCACGTGTTGCACCGGTTCATCGAGATGGCGCGCCAAGTCGAGGCGTTGCCCGAAGCGCAGCACCGACCAGGCGCCGCCGCCCTCGGCCCGCCAAAACTGCGGGTGCTCGATGGCCTGCTCGATGCGCCACGCCCACCCGAGGTCGTTCCACAGACGGCGATCGTCGTAGCCGCTGGCCGCGATGAACTCGAGGTAGGCCCGGTTGGTGACCGGCGTGGTGTCCATTCGGTAGGGCGGCAGCTCGATCGTGTGGGCGGTCCGTTCGTTGTCGTAGGCCCACGGCTCGGTGGAGGTGCCCATGGTGAAGGGTCCGCCGTCGATCAGTTGCATGGGCGCCAGGTCGGCGTCGATATGAGGGGTGGCGAGTGGGGTGACGGTGAACGGAACGATCGCGTGCTCGCCCCGAAGCTGGTGGGTGGCCAGGATCGTCTCGTCGTGCTGATGCTCGTGTTGCAGCACCATGCCGTAGACGAAGTCGTCCTGCAGAAGTCGCGGATCGGCCGGCGTCAGCGGTGCGTCACCGGTGTCGGCGCGGTCGAGCAGGCCGAGCACGTCGTCACGGACGCGGGCGAGATAGTCGCGTGCCTCAGCCGGCCCGAGCATCGGAAGCGACGGCCGTTGCCAGCGGGGATGTTCGAACGCGTTGTAGAGGCCGTCGAGCTCGGGGTCGATCGGCACTCTGCCGCCGATCTCGCGGAGCAGCCAGAGTTCTTCGTAGTTGCCGATGTGGGCCAGATCCCAGACGAACGGCGACATGAGGGGTGAGACCTGAGCTCGCTGCTCGGCTTCGGTGAGCCCGTCGACCAGTTCGAGCGTGCGGGCCCGGGTGCGTTCGAGTTCGAGGGCGAGCCGATGGTGGTCGAGGGTGCCGCGGTGCGTCGTGGTGATGCTCATCGCGCCGAGCGACCAGTGTTGGCGCCGGCCAGGACCAACGGTTCGGGGGGGAACAGGTCGCCATCTCGTCGCCAGGCATCGAGTCGGTCGTCGGCCGGTGAGCGACCGCGGGCGATCCAGCGCTCGTCGTAGTCGGCCACGAGGTCCTGGATAGCTGCCGACACGTGCGCTGCCGCCAGTGCCTCACGGGCGATGGCGAAGACCGCTCGCGAGCTGCGGGCGAGCTCGGGGTGGCCGAGACCGAGCTGCGCGGCATCGACCCAGAGGTTCGAGCTGGCGCCGACGGCGGCCTCGACGGCATCGATTGCGGCGGGGTCGGTCAGCAGGCTGCCGGCCACGGCCACGGCCACCTGCCAGATGGGGTTCGGCAACGCGTCGAACATGCGCAGCTCGAGCCAGCCCTTGGGTCGCACCGGCGGGAACAACGTGGTCAGGTGGTAAGCGAGGTCGTCGTGGGTCGGCCACCCGAGTTCATGGCCTTCGGCCAGCCAGCGACCAAAGCTCAGCGGCTCGACCATGGGCACGCAGCGGTCGTCGTCCACCCGTATGAGCATCACCCGGGCGTCGAGGGCATAGGCCGACCAGGCATCGACGGGGGCCCGGTCGCACGACACGGGCGCCGATCGGGATGGGTCGAGGGCCCACCAGGCTCGAAGCCGGCTGGATTGCCACCCGCTCGGTCCGCCGTCGGCGAACGGCGAGTTGGCGAAGCTGGCGATGAGGGTGGGTCCGAGCCGGTTGGCCAGCGTCCACCGGGTCGCGACATCGACCGGTGCGCCGAGCCCCACGTTGACCTGAATGGCGGCGGTGTTGCACATCATGGTGCGACCGGCCGAGCCGAGTTGATCGAAGTAGTGCTCCATGGCCTGGTAGCGGGGGGCGATGGCGACACGCTCGGGTCGCCGCACCGGGTCGGCACCCAGGGCGAGGAGCTCGACCTGGTTCTCGTCGCAGGCGGCCACCAGCACGGCCAGGTCGGCGGTGGTGGCTCGGCAGACCTCGTCGATCGAACGAAACGGGGCCGAGCTGAGCTCGAGCTGGCCGCCCGGTTCGAGGGTGAGCCGGCTGCCGCGGGGCAAGGGCGACAGCTGAGCGATGAGGGCCGTCGCGGCCTCGATCGGTAGACGGTGCTCACGCCCTCCCTGGCTGGTCAGCCACTCGAGCTCGACGCCCAGCCCGTGAGGGTCGGCGCCGGGACCGAAGACGTGCTCGGCGACGTGGTGGTCGACATCGCTGGCGCGCAGGACGGGGCGTGAGGCCGGCATGGCTAGATGTGTCCGAACTGGGCTTCGACCCATTGGGGGTCGCGGACGGCCGGAAACCGCAGGCAGTCATGCGGAGATGGGTAGGAACTGGCAGGCATGAGTCCCCCATGAGGTGTCGGGTCGGGCATGGCATCAGTCGCCGGGAATACGGTATCGACAGAAGAGCGGGCGACGACGCCCGAGCTGAAAGTCGTTCGGGGGATCATTCGTTGCCCGACGTCGATGTGGATGTCGATGACCTGGATGGTTTCGACGATACGAAGTTCTGCTTCATCGGACCAGGACCTGTGTACAACTTCCCTGACTTGATACGGAGTGACCTGTCGTGGCCTTTGATCCCAACCGCTGGACCATCAAGACGCAGGAAGCCGTGGCCGCCGCGGGCGAGCTGGCCCGCACCAACGCCAATCCCGAGATCACGCCCGATCATCTGTTGGTGGCGCTGCTGAACCAGCCCGACAGCACCACCGTGGCGATCCTGGCCAAGGTCGGTGTCTCGCCGGACACGCTACGCCGCGACGCCGACGAGCGGGTCGCCCGGCTGTCGAAGGCCTACGGCGGCGAGTCTCGCGTCAGCCGTGATTTCACTGCGCTGATCGATCGGGCCGATCAGGCCCGGCGCGAACTGCACGACGAGTACCTGTCGACCGAGCACCTGCTGCTCTCGTTCGGCGACCGCCTGGCCGTCGACCGAGACGATCTGCTCACGGCTCTGGCCGCGGTCCGCGGCAGTCATCGGGTCACCAGTCAGAACCCCGAGGACCAGTTCCAGGCGCTCGAGAAGTACGGCCTCGACCTGACCGAGGCGGCGCGGGCGGGGCGCATCGATCCGGTGATCGGTCGCGACGAGGAGATCCGCCGGGTGATCCAGGTGCTGTCGCGTCGCACCAAGAACAATCCGGTCCTCATCGGTGAGCCGGGCGTCGGTAAGACCGCCATCGTCGAGGGCCTGGCCCGCCGCATCGTCGAGGGTGACGTTCCCGAGTCGCTCAAGGACAAGCGCGTCATCTCGCTCGATCTGGCGAGCATGGTGGCCGGCGCCAAGTACCGCGGTGAGTTCGAGGAACGGCTCAAGGCGGTCCTCAAGGAGATCAGCGACAGCGGCGGCGAGGTGATCCCCTTCATCGACGAGCTGCACACGGTGGTCGGCGCGGGCGCCGGCGAGGGCGCCATGGATGCCGGCAGCATGCTCAAGCCGATGCTGGCGCGTGGTCAGCTGCGCATGATCGGTGCCACCACCATCGACGAGTACCGCACCTACATCGAGAAGGACGCGGCGCTCGAGCGCCGGTTTCAGCAGGTGCGGGTCGAGCAGCCTTCGGTGGAGGACACCATCGCCATCTTGCGGGGCCTGAAGGAGCGCTACGAGGTGCACCACGGCATCCGCATCCAGGACGCCGCGCTCGTCGCCGCGGCGGTGCTCTCTGACCGCTATCTTACCGGGCGCTTCCTGCCCGACAAGGCCATCGACCTGATCGACGAGGCGGGCAGCAAGCTGCGCATCGAGATCGACTCGATGCCCACCGAGATCGACGTGGTCGAGCGTCGCATCCGTCAGCTCGAGATCGAGCAGGTCGCTCTGGCCAAGGAGACCGATCCGGCCTCGGCCGAACGACTCAAGGCGCTCGAACTCGAACTGACCAATCTGCGAGCTCAGGTGCTCGTCATGCACGCGCATTGGCAGGGTGAGAAGGAGGCCATTGCCGTCATCCGAGAGCTGAAGGAGCAACTCGAGGTCAAGCGCTCCGAACTCGAGCGGGTCGGCGAGACCGATCTCGAGAAGGCCGCCGAGATTCGATACGGCCAACTGCCCGAGCTCGAACGCCGCATCAACGAGGCGACCGAAGCCCTCGACCAGTTGCAGGCCACGCAGAAGATGCTGAAGGAAGAAGTCGACGAGGAAGACGTCGCCGAGGTCGTCAGCAAGTGGACCGGTGTGCCGGTCTCGCGACTGATGGAAGGCGAGATGCAGAAGCTGGTTCGCCTCGAGGAGGTGCTGCACGAGCGGGTCATCGGTCAGGACGAAGCCGTGCGCGCCGTCGCCAACGCCATTCGGCGCAGTCGGGCGGGGCTGTCCGACCCCAACCGCCCGATCGGCAGCTTCTTGTTCCTCGGCCCGACCGGGGTCGGCAAGACCGAGTTGGCCCGCGCCCTGGCCGACTATCTCTTCGACGACGAGCGCGCCATGGTCCGCATCGACATGAGCGAGTACATGGAGAAGTTCTCGGTCAGTCGCCTGATCGGGGCGCCGCCCGGTTACGTCGGCTACGACGAGGGGGGCCAGCTGACCGAGGTCGTGCGGCGTCGCCCCTATGCCGTCGTCCTGTTGGACGAGATCGAGAAGGCCCATCCCGACGTGTTCAACGTGCTGCTGCAGTTGCTCGACGACGGGCGGCTGACCGACGGCCAGGGTCGCACCGTCGACTTCACCAATGTCGTGCTGATCATGACGTCGAACCTGCCCGGCGATCCCGCCGACTTCTTCAAACCCGAATTCATCAATCGCGTCGACGACATCGTCCGGTTTCGCGAACTGACCGAGGCTGACCTGCGGCGCATCGTCGACATCCAACTGGGCGTGCTCAAGCAGCGGCTGGCTGCCCGCCGGATCATCCTCGAGGTGTCCGACGGAGCCGAGGACACCCTGGCCCGCGAGGGGTTCGACCCGGCCTTCGGTGCGCGCCCGCTGAAGCGTCTGATCCAACGCGAGATCGGCGATCAGTTGGCCATGGCCCTGCTCGAAGGCCGCTTCGCC
>JAYUBX010000483.1:0-2791 GCA_043740665.1 Candidatus Neomicrothrix sp. | reverse complement strand
GCCGTCCCACACCTTGAACGGCCGATCCGCCGCCTTCGCCACCCAGTCGTCCTGCTCGCCGGCCATCTCATCAACAACCCGACGGTTCGCCGCCCGAGTAAACGACTGCGCATGCTCAAACCCGATCGAACCAGCCGACAGAGCGTCATCGACCGCACCGAAATGGTTCCGCAACTTGCGAGCCACATTCACCCGCGACGCGAACAGTCGAGGATCGCCACCCGTCTCACGAGCCAACCACGCCCCGGTCCGCAACCCGAACACCCGATCACACGAACCCCGCGCTTCGAGCTCGGCCAACACGTGCAGATCAGCCGCGTCGAACGCAGCCCGAGCCGACCACAACGTACGAGCCGCAGCAAACAGTTCGTCATCCGACGCGAACTCGACCTCGGTGCCGGCCGCCTTCAAGCAACCATCCCGAAGCTCCAGTGCATCGAACATACGATTGATTTTACCGGGTCGTGACGTAGATTTCAACTAATTTCTTTCTATTTATAAATGATTCTACGTAAGGCTGACGCTATGGGGCGGTGTCAGCGCCGAGGGTGATGAGCCGGTACCGTCGGGGCCATGAGCAACCGGCCCGAGGTCTCCGCCACCCGAACCGAACACGACTCGATGGGTGCCGTCGAGGTGCCGATCGACGCCCTGTACGCCGCCCAGACCCAGCGGGCGGTCGAGAACTTCCCGATTTCGGGCATGACCATCGAGCCTCGACTGATTCGGGCTCTCGCCCTCATCAAGAGCGAGGCGGCGACGGTCAACGCCGAGCTCGACCAGGTGCCGCACGTCGATTCTGTTACCGCGGTCGCCATTCGAGAAGCGGCCGACGAGGTGGCCGATGGCCGATGGAACGACCAGTTTCCGGTCGATGTCTTCCAGACCGGCTCGGGTACCTCGTCCAACATGAACGCCAATGAGGTCATCGCCACCCTCGCCAGCCAGAAGTTGGGTCGGCCCGGCTCGGTGCACCCCAATGATCAGGTCAACGCCTCGCAGTCGTCGAACGACGTGTTCCCTTCGGCGATCCATCTGGCGACGGTCGAAGCCCTCGTGCGTGACCTGTTGCCCGCCCTCGCTCACCTCGAGGCGGCGCTGCGACGCAAGCAGGTCGAGTTCGCCGACGTGGTGAAGTCAGGGCGCACCCACCTCATGGACGCCACGCCGGTGACGCTCGGCCAGGAGTTCGGCGGCTACGCGACTCAGATCCACCAGGCCGGTGTTCGGCTCACCGAGGCGTTGCCCCGGATCGGCGAGCTGCCCCTCGGCGGCACTGCGGTCGGCACCGGCATCAACGCGCCGGCCGGGTTCGCGGCGGCGGTGATCGCCCGACTGGTCGAGCGCACGGGGGGCCTGCCCCTCACCGAGGCGGTCGACCACTTCGCCGCCCAGAGCGCGCGTGATGGGCTGGTCGAGGCCTCGGGTGAGCTGCGCACGCTGGCCGTGGCCCTGATCAAGATCGCCAACGACCTGCGCTGGATGGGCAGCGGGCCCCGCACCGGCCTGGGTGAGATCCGCCTGCCCGACCTGCAGCCGGGCAGCTCGATCATGCCGGGCAAGGTCAACCCGGTGCTGCCCGAAGCGGTCACCCAGGTCGCCGCCCAGGTGCTGGGCAACGACGCGGCCGTGGCGTTCGGCGGCACGCAGGGGGCCTTCGAACTGAACGTCTTCATGCCGATGATGGCGCGCAACGTGCTCGAGTCGGTGCGGCTGCTGAGCAACGTCACCCGGCTGTTCGCCGACCGCTGCATCGACGGCATCGAGGCCAACATCGAGCGCCTCAAGGCCTACGCCGAGTCGTCGCCGTCGATCGGTACCGCCCTCAATCCGACCATCGGCTACGAGAAGTCGGCTGAGATCATCAAGGAGTCGGTGCGGTCGGGCCGCAGCATTCGTGAGCTGGTGCTCGAGCAGGGGCTCATGACCGACGTCGAACTGGATCGGGCGCTCGACGTGATCGCCATGACTCGCGGCGGACTCGCCTGAGCGTCAGCCCAGGGCGGGGGAGCCGGCGAAGGGCGTGGGATCGCCGGCGTTCGGGATCACCGGCCGGCCCCAGCTCATGACCGCCGACAGGTTGGTGACGACCTCGCGCCACTCGTCGGGGTTCCAGCCTTCGGCTCGACCTTCGACGGCGTGGTGCTGGTTGAGGTGCACCAACGCGGGCAGGTGTTCGAGCCCGAAGCTCTTCACCGCCACTCGATCGGGGTCGGCGAACACCAGGAACTCCTGCCCGAGGGGGCCGAGGAACTGGGTGGCGTCGGCGATGTCGGCCGTGACCAGAAACGCGACCCGGCAGTCGGCGGCCGAATAGTCACGCAGGATGCGCGTGGCGGTCGGCAGGATCCACGAGCTCTCGTGGGTATACGGGTCGAGGGCCACGACCACGAGATGGAACATGGTGGTCCACTCGGCCACGGTTCGCGGCTCACGCCCGATGGGCGACAGGACGAGGTCGGCAGGAACGTCGGTTGCCACGGCGGAGAACGTAGCGCGGCTAGGTTCGACCGAGCACACTCACGCACGCCGCGTGGTTCCGCGAATCGGAGGGCTCCCATGATCCTGGCCACGACAGACTCGACCGGCTACAAGATCCTGCTCCTGATCCACATCATCTTCGTGGTGGTGGCGTTCGGCGCCTTGTTCGTCGCTCCGGTGCTGGGTCGGGTCGAGGGAGCCAGTCGCGGCGTCGCCCAGGGCATGGTCACCTTCATCCAACGGTTCGCCCTTCCCTCGGTGATCCTCGTCGGCCTGTTCGGGTTCGGCCTGATCGGGATGAGCGACAAGG
>JAYUBX010000482.1:0-1548 GCA_043740665.1 Candidatus Neomicrothrix sp. | reverse complement strand
ACGCCCTGGTGTTGGCGGGGATGGCGGCCGCCAGTGGCTGGTTCGTCGCCGATCTGCGGCGGCGCCAGGCCGACCGCACCCCACTGGGAATCGCCCTGCTCACCGGTGGTGGCTGGTTGCCCGGAACCATCGGCCTGGCCGTGTCGGTGCTCGCCGGCTTCAGCTTCGGTACCGGCTCGTCGCTGCTGGTCGGTGTGGTGGCCTTGGCGATCGCCGGCCTGTTGGTCGGGTCGGGTCGACCCGGCGGCGCCGCCATCGCGGTCCTGCTGGCCGGTCCGGTGCCGTTGCTCGCCCACGGTCACCCACTGATGGCGGGCATCTTCGCCTTGGCCGGAGGCCTGATCGTGGCCTCCGCCGCAGTCATCCGCAGTCCGCTGGTGGCGAACGAGATCGACGCACAGGGCGTGTGGTTGCTGGCCCTGGCGGCCACGGTCCCGGTGCTGAGCGCCGGCCTGGTGACGGTTGACGGGCACTCGCCGACGGTGGTGAGCCTGGCCGCCGTCGGGCTGCTGTGGATCATCGCGTTGGTGCTCGACCGGGGCGAGTGCGGTCCGCGCACCGTTGGTCTGGGGCTCGTGGCGCGGGCCGCCAGTGGCCTCACCCTGCTGGCCATGCCGGTGCTGGCCCCGAGCGGCGCCGCCCTGCTGGCGGCCAGCCTGGCCGCGCTGACGCTGGCCGACGCGTGGCTGCGACGACGTTCTTGGATGGCCGTCGCCTCCGCCGTGCTGGTCCCGCTAGCCGTTGGCTGGGCCGCCGTCGCGGCCGGAGCCAGCCTGGGTGAGACCGCGCTGGCTGTGCTGGCGCTGGCCCCGATCGCCGCCGTTTCGGATGTGCTCGTCGGCCGGACCTGGATGTGGCCGTTGCGAGTGGCGACCGGCTCGGCTCTGCTCGGCGCCGGCCTGCTGGCGGGTGGCGACCGTGGTGCGCTGGCGACTGTGATCCTGGTGACCGGTGCCATCGCCGTCCTCTACGGCTCGCGGTTGGCGTTGCCCGAAATCACCTGGCTCGGGGGTGGGTTGGTCACGGTCGGCACGTGGTTGCATCTGGTCGATCACCACGTTCACGTGACCGAGCCCTATCTCGTCCCGGTGTCGGTGGCGCTGCTCGTCGCCGGCTGGCAGGGTCGCCGCAACGCGCCGATCAGCTCGTGGGTGGCCTATGGCCCGGCCGTCGCGCTGGTCGGTGGCAGCGCTCTGGTCGAGCGGCTCGCCGGCGGGGGAGCCGCCCATGCGCTGGTCGCCGGGATGGTGGGCCTGGCCGCGGTGATCATCGGTGGGCGTCAGCGGCTGATCGCCCCATTGCTGATCGGCACCGGGCTGCTCGTGGGGGTGACGGTCTATGAGTCGCTGGCGGTGACGGCCGGCGTGCCGACCTGGGCCTGGCTCGCCCTTGGCGGAGTCACCCTGGTGGGTGTCGGCATCGGGATGGAACGGGCCGAGACCGGTCCGCTCGAGTCGGGACGACGAGTGGTCGACGTGGTCAGCGAGCGGTTCAGCTGACGGCGACGGGCACTCCGGCGTAGATCCAGGTCGGTAACCGACCTGGATC
>JAYUBX010000481.1:0-4431 GCA_043740665.1 Candidatus Neomicrothrix sp. | reverse complement strand
CGGCGATTCGGTCACTTGTGCTGTTCTACTTCCCCGGGCCCTCCGCCGCAGCCAGGCCATGTCGGGGTCGGACCATTGTCCTCGTCTGCCACCCGCTAGCTGGTCCAGCGTCGGAAGCCAGCTTCGGTGTTGATGGTCTGACCGGTGATGAGGGCGGCATCGGGGCTGGTCAACCAGGCCACCACGTCGGCTACCTCGGCCGGGGTGGTCCACCGGCCGCGGGGGAGCGAGCGTCCGACCTGCTCGGCCAGTTCGGGTGATGCCCACCCGGTGTCGACGGGGCCCGGGTTGACCGCGTTGACGGTGATGCCGGCATCGATGAGCGCGTCGGACAACGTGAGCGTCATCTGTTGAATCGCCCCCTTCGACACGGCGTAGGGGATCTCCGACGCCATCGGGGCGAGATGTTGGCCCGAGATGAACAGCACGACCCGACCGGGGTACGAAGTGCGGTGCTGGGCGGCGAAGGCCTGCACCAACAAGACGGTGGCCCGCACGTTGACGGCCCAGCAGGCGTCGAGTTCGGCGGCAGCGATCTCGGCGAGCGTGCCCGTTGCGCTGCGGGCGTGGTTCGCCACCAACCCGTCGAGGGGGCCGACCAGTTCGTGGGCGCGTCGCACCGTCTCGGTCGGTTCGTCGGGTCGGGCCAGGTCGCCCTCGAGGTGATGGAAGTCGCCCAGGTCGTGCAGTTCGGCGACGAGCTCGTCGATGGCATCGCCGCCCCACGGCTGCTCGGCGTCGTGGCGGGCCCAGCCGTGACCGACCACGACGACCCCGTCGGCGAGCAGCCGGCGGCAGATGGCGAAGCCGATGCCGGCCCGACGGCTGACGCCGGTGACCAGGGCAGTACGGGGCAGGTCAGTCGAGCTGGTTGAGAGGCTCATGGCCTCAGGCTAGGGCGATCCCCAGCGTGAGGCCGAGCGAGAACCGATCGAGCTAGAGCCGCTCGATGATCATGGCCATGCCTTGCCCGCCACCGACGCACATGCTCTCCATGCCGATGGTCTTGTCGGCATCGTCGAGGCCGTTGATCAGGGTGGTCATGATGCGGGCGCCGGTCATGCCGAACGGGTGGCCGAGGGCGATGCCGCCACCGTTCACGTTGAGCTTGTCCATCGAGATGCCCAGGTGGCGGGCCGACGGGATCACCTGGGCGGCGAACGCCTCGTTGATCTCGACCAGGTCGATGTCGTCGATGGTCATGCCGGCGCGGGCCATCGCCTGGCGGCAGGCTTCGACCGGACCCATGCCCATGATCTCGGGGTTGAGGCCGGTGACGCCGCTGGCGATGATGCGGGCGAGGGGCTTCAGGCCCAGCTCGGCGGCCCGGGTGTCGCTCATGACGATCACCGCCGCGGCACCGTCGTTGAGGGGGCAGGCGTTGCCGGCCGTGATCTTGCCGTCGGGGCGGAACACCGGCTTCAGGCCGGCGAGGCCCTCGGCGGTGGTGCCGGGTCGGATGCCGTCGTCCTTGCTGACCACGGTGCCGTCGGGCGTGGTGACCGGGGTGATCTCACGGTCGAAGAAGCCGCGCTCGAGGGCGGCGGTGGCGCGCTGCTGGCTGCGGGCGGCGAACTCGTCCATCTCTTCGCGGGACACGTTCTCGAACTCGGCCACGTTCTCGGCGGTCTGGCCCATCGCCATGTAGGCGTCGGGCAGGCCGACCAGCGGGGTCCACGATTCGGCGCCACCGGCGGTGCGCGCCGCGGTGCGGGCCTCGGCGTCGGCGAACTTGACGTTGTGCGGACCCGTGTCGGCGGCGCCGTTCATGTAGCGGCTGACGGTCTCGACGCCGGCGGCGATGAAGATGTCGCCCTCGCCGGCCTTGATGGCGTGGGCGGCCATGCGGATCGTCTGCAGCGACGACGAGCAGTAGCGGTTGACGGTGACGCCGGGGACGTCGGGCATGTCGGCCAGGATGGCGACCATCCGGCCGAGGTTGTAGCCGGCCTCGCCGCCGGGCTGACCCGAACCCATCATGAGGTCTTCGACCAAGTTGCGGTCGAGGGCCGGCACCTTCTCGAGCACCGCATTGACGATGAAGGCGCCCAGGTCGTCGGGACGGAGGTCGACCATCGAACCCTTGGACGCGCGTCCGATCGGGCTGCGGGCGGTGGCGACAATGACGGCTTCGGGCATGAGATCCCCCTGGATCAGATTTCGGGAATGACGGGAGCTACGAGGAGTGAAATGACTGAGGCAGATTGTCGCCTGCCGTTGGGCTGTCGGGGAAATTGAGGGACCTCGTGGCGCTGCGGGCCCACCCTGAACTAGAACGTGTTCTATGGCGCTCTCGATCATCCGGTTCGACATGCGGGCCCCCGGGCTCGACCCGAAAGCCAGCCAGCAGCTCTACGCCGCCGCGTTGGAGATGGGCGAATGGGCCGATGCGCGGGGCTTCGACATGCTCACCCTGTCCGAGCACCACGCCTCGCCCGACGGCTATCTGCCCTCCCCGCTGGTGCTCGCCGGGGCCATGGCGGCCCGCACCAAGTCGATCGCCCTGTGGATCTCGGCCCTGCTGCTGCCGCTGCACGACCCGATCCGTCTGGCCGAGGATCTGGCGGTGCTCGATCTGATCAGCGGTGGCCGCGTCTCGATGGTCACCGGGCTCGGCTACCGGCCGATCGAGTACGCCTTGTTCGATCGCGAGTGGACCCGACGAGGCCGGCTGCTCGACGAGAACCTCGACGTGATGATCAAGGCGTGGACGGGCGAGCCGTTCGAGTATCGGGGCGAGATGGTGCAGGTGACCCCGCGACCACTGCAGCAGCCGCATCCCACGATCATGATCGGCGGGGGCGGCATCGCCGCGGCCAAGCGCGCCGCCCGGCTCGGCTTCAGCATGTTTCCGTCGACCGACGATCCCGAGCTCTACCGGGCCTATATGGATGAGTGCAAGCGCCTCGGCACCACCCCGGGGTTCGTGGGCCGGCCGTCGGGGCCGGGCACGCTGTTCGTGGCCGATGACCCCGACCGGCTGTGGGGTCACATCGGTTCGTACCTGCTGCACGACGCCGTCACCTACCGGTCGTGGCAGCCCGACGGGCAGCACTCCCACGTCACCGCCGATGCCACCAGCGTCGACGAGCTGCGCGCCGAGGGCGTCTACCAGATCCTGACCCCCGACGAGTGCGTGGCGGTGGCGGCCGAGATCGGTCCGTTCGGCGCCATGACCCATCATCCGCTGTGCGGCGCGACCCCGCCCGAATACGGGTGGGAGAGCCTCGAGCTCTACGTGGATCAGGTCCTGCCCCGCGTCGGCAACCCCTCCTGACCCGAGGGTCACACCATGGACTTCGCCCTCACCTTCGGGCAGCTCAACCCGGCGTTCTGGCTTGACGTCGCCATTGAGGCCGACCGGCTCGGGTTCGAATCGATCTGGATGGCCGAGCACCTGGTGCTCCCGGTCGAGATGCGTGGTCAGCTGGTGCCCGGCGAGGAGCACGCGCCGATTCCGGCCAGCACCCCGGTGTTCGACGCCGTCACCTACCTGGCGTTCGTGGCGGCCCAGACCCGGCAGATCCGCCTCGGCACCAACGTCTACCTGCTCGGGATCCGACATCCGTTCGTCGGCGCTCGGGCCTTCGCCACGCTCGACGTGGTGTCGGGTGGACGGGCCGAGGTCGGCGTCGGGGCCGGCTGGCTCGAAACCGAATGGCAGACCGTCGGTCTCGACCCCCGCACCCGTGGAGCCCGACTCGACGAGGCCATGGCTGTGTGCCGAAGGCTCTGGACCGACGACGTGATCGAGCATCACGGCGAGTTCTTCGACTTCGCCCCGGTGATGTTCGAGCCCAAGCCGGTGCAGGCCCATCTGCCGTTGGTCGTCGGCGGCGAGAGCCGACGGGCCTTGCGTCGCGCCGCTGAGCTGGGCGATGGCTGGATCGGCATGTTCCACACCCCCGAGTCGGCCGCCGCCCAAGTGGCCATCCTGCGCCAACTCGAACAGGCCGCCGGCCGGGCCGATCGGCCGGTTCGAGTGACGGTCATGGGGTCGGTCGAGAACGACGAGGATGTCGCTCGGTGGCAGGCCGCCGGCGTCGATCGGCTGATGGTCGTGCCGTGGCGCCGGTCGCCCGACGCGGTCGACGCCATCGGAGCGTTCGCCGAGAAGTTCATCCACGTCGAGGAGAGGTAGGGCGTCATGGCCATTGATCTGACTGAGCTGGTCGATCCGGCTCATACCGCGATCGTCACCCAGGAATGTCAGGGAGCGGTGATCGGCGCCCATGCTGCGCTGCCGTTGCTGGCCGAGATCGCTCATCGTCAAGCCGTGCCCAACATCGCCCGGCTGGTGCGGGCGGCACGCTTGGCGTCGGTGCCCGTGGTGCACTGCGTGGCCATGCGGCGGCCCGACGGCCAGGGCTCGAGCCACAACGCACGGTTGTTCATGGGCATGCTCAAGACCGGCGTGCCCCTGGCACCCGG
>JAYUBX010000480.1:0-2164 GCA_043740665.1 Candidatus Neomicrothrix sp. | reverse complement strand
TTCGACCAGTGCCACCCAGAGCGTGGCCGACACGACTCCACCCGACCCGTGGCGAACCGAGGTCGCTACGGCGGCAGTGCCCGAGGTCCAGGTGCTCATGGCGCGCCCGGACGGCGCCAGCGGTCCGGTTACCGGGCAGCCGGCCGCGTTCTCGATGGCGGGGGCGGCGAGCGCGGCCGCACTCTCGGAGATCCCCCGCGTGGGACTCAACTCGGCCGGCGTGCGCAAGACCGATACCGGCTTCGCCTTCGACAACCCGACCTATTTCAAGAACCCGCTGAGGTTTCGGGTGACCGAGGACGACGGCGACTGGCTGCAGGTCGAGGTGCTGGCCCGGCCGAACGGCCAGGTGGGATGGATCAAGCGGTCTGACGTCACGGTCAGCGACATCCACACCCACATGGAGCTGAGCAAGTCGACGTTCCACCTGAAGGCCTTCGACGGCGATCAATTGGTGGCCGAGACCGACGTGGTGATCGGCAAGGTCGCCACATTCACCCCGGTCGGAACCTTCTTCCTGACCGAGAAGATCTCTCGCCCGGCCGGCGGGGCGTACGGGCCCTGGATCCTGGCCACCAGCGCCTATTCCGAGGCGCTCGACTCGTTCGACGGCGGCCTGCCGCAGGTGGCCTTCCACGGCACCAACCAGCCGAAGCTCATCGGCACCCAGTCCTCGAACGGCTGCGTGCGGATGCCCGATGCCGTCGATCAGCAGCTCAACGACACCATGGCGCCCGGCACCCCGATAACCATCAGCGCCTGATCGCCGGGACGCCGATCATTGCACCCCAGCCGATTCGGTACCGCCCGATGGGCACCGAATCGGTACCGAATCGGTGCCGATGGGTCTGCTTCTACTGCGGCACATCCTGGGCCAGGTGGCTGAGCAGCACGCCATTGACCTCGTCGGGGGCATGTTCGGCCACCCAGTGATCGACGCCGTCAAGCTCGACGAATCGGTACGGACCCTCGACAAATGCCGCCGTCGCCTCGGCCGCGGCCCGGCCCAGGGCCACGTCGTCGGTGCTCCACACGTAGAGCGTCGGCGTCACGATCGGGCTGAGCCCGTCGACCAGCGTGATGTCGGCCCCTCGATACCAGTTCAGGGCGGCACCGAGCGCCGGGGGCGAACTCAGCGCGGCCAGGTACGGAGCCGATTCGGTGTCGCTCAGGCCGCTGCCGCCGTAGACCAGCCGCAACAGGGCGGCGTCGTCGGCCAGCATGGTGTGCTCCGCGCCATCGGTCCGAAAAAACTCCATGTAACCCGAGCGCGACGCCTGGTCGCTGCCCCCTTCGCCGGCGAGGGCGGCACCGAACGCGGCAGGATGCGGCGTCGACAGCACGGACAACGTGACCAGCCGCTCGGCATGGCGTCCGGCCACCTGCCACGCCACCGCACCTCCCCAGTCATGGCCGACCAGGTGAAAGCGCTCGATGCCGAGGGCGTCGGCCACGCCGACCACATCGGCCACCAGCCGGTCGGTGCGATAGCCGTCGACCTCGGTCGGGCGGGCCCCGGGCGAATACCCGCGCTGATCAGGTGCCACGACTCGATAGCCGGCCGCGGCCAACGCCGGAATCTGATGACGCCACGAGGCCGACGTCTCCGGGAAGCCGTGCAACAGGATCACCGCCGGGCCGTCGACGGGTCCGGCGACCAACGCGTCGAAGACCATCGGCCCGAACTCGGGGTCAGCCACCGTGATCGTGACCGACTCAGAGGTCGCGCCAGGGCCGGCGACAGCGGTCATGTGGCTGAAGTTGGCGCCGACTTGCGCTTGAAGAACGATCGCCAGTCCTGTCCGGCAATCCGTTGGATCTCTTGGTGGCTCAGCCGCAACACGGCCTGAGGCACCAGGTCGGCGATCTTGCGGCGCTGCATGTAGTGGTGGAGGTTGGCGACCTCTTCGAACAGCGGCTTGCGCAGTCGAACCAGTTCGGGGCTGGCCTCGCCCAGAAAGCCCCAGATGGTGAAGGCGGCCGTCAGGTCGTGCACCATCGGCGCCCGACCGAACAACGAGGCCCGCTTGAGGGCCACCCCGGTGCAACCCGAGATGGCATCGGCGGCGTGCTCACCCGACGTCAGCACCAGACGGTCACGGAAACCCGCGGCCAGCTTGAGGGCGAAGCCCTGATCGGGACCGGGATAGCCGAGGCGGGGCCC
>JAYUBX010000479.1:0-4555 GCA_043740665.1 Candidatus Neomicrothrix sp. | reverse complement strand
GTCGAGGACCTGGCCGACTATCCCGACTGGCTCGAGATCGTGCAGCGCGCGGTACCCGCCGAGCCCCATCTCGACGACCAGGGCCAGCCGGCCTGGCTGGTCGACCTGCGGGGCCGTCTCGGTCCGCTGGCCCGGTCGAAGCGATTGCGGATGGTGCGGACGGTCTGCCAGTCGCCCACGTTGGTTCGCTTCGAGCGTCGTGAGCACGATGGCCGTCAACACGCCGACTGGGTACTCGAGGGCGAGGTCACGACCGACAGCGGAGCGACCCGGCTGGTCATGCGCCTGCACTACGGCGGATCGTTCGGCGGGTCGATGCTCGAGCGCCTGCTCGGCGACGCCATCGATCGATCCCGGCCGGCGCTCCTGGCCCTGGTCAGCACGGCCTAGACGGGCCGTTCGCGCTTCGGTCAGTGACAACAGACTTCAGCGGGTGGCGCGGGCGGACCAGCGTCCGGCGGCGTGGTCGAGCTCGAGCGGCAACCCGAAGCAGGTCGAGAGCGCGTCGGCGGTGAGCACCGACTCGATGGGGCCCTGCGCCTGCACCCGGCCGCCGGTCAGCAGCAAGGCATGGGTGAACCCGGCGGGGATCTCCTCGACGTGGTGGGTGACCAGCACGGTGGGGGGCGTGGACGGGTGAAGGGCGAGTGAGCTGAGTGAGCCAACCAGCTCCTCGCGCCCCCCGAGATCGAGACCGGCGGTCGGCTCGTCGAGCAGCAGCAGCCCGGGGTCGGTCATCAAGGTGCGGGCCAGCAGCACCCGCTGGCGCTCGCCGGACGACAGCAGTCCGAATCGTTGATCGGCCACCGCGACGCATCCCATGGCCGTGAGCAGCTCACGGGCGCGAGTTCGATCGGTGTCGTCGTAGGTGTGCCACCACGGCTCGAGCGCGGCATGCCGAGCGGTCATCACGATGTCAATGGGCGTGAGCTCGTGGCGGAACTGATCGGCCAGCGACGGGCTGGCCAGACCGATGCGCGTGCGCAGTTGGCGCACATCGGTGCGGCCCAGCGTCTCGCCCAGCACGATGACGGTGCCGCTCGATGGATGCAGGTAGAGCGAGGCGATGCGGATCAGCGACGTCTTGCCCGATCCGTTGCGGCCGAGGACGACCCAGCGCTCGCCGGGCCGCACCACCCAATCGACCTGGTCGAGGATCGTGCGGTCGTCGCGGACGAGCGATACCGCCTTCAGCTGGAGTACCGAGTCAGGTTGAAGCACCGAGTTAGATGTCGGCAAGTTTGAACAGGCTGATCGCCGACAGCGGCCCGTAGTAGCGATCGTTGTTCGGGGTGCGAAAGCTGTAGGCCAGCACGCCGGTCGCATCGTGGAGGGGCTCCTCGTCGTCGTCGACGAAGGCCATCTCGACCACCTCGAACGTGCCGAGCTCGACGCTGAGCCACTCGTTGTCGATGATGACCCTGGAGATCTGTCCGGCTCTGATCGTCATCTCGTTCTCCTGCTCGAACCCGATGGACGGGGCCACGATCGGGCCCGACCCGTGCCGAGACTAGGGGACTGGGCTCGCTAGCATCGCCCCATGAGCCGACCCACTGCGGACGAGTCGATCTCGCCGCTCTGGATCGCCCATCACTATCCCGAGGACTACGACCGCTGCGTCGCGATCGGCCGGGCCCACGTGTGCCGTCGCTGCGTGGCGCTCTACCCGATCGCCTTCGTGGTCATGGCTCTGGCGCTGGCCGAGGTGCGCTGGCCCACCGGCCTCGACCGGTGGCTGTTGCTGGCCCTGCCGGTGCCGTCGGTGGTCGAGTTCGTGCTCGAGCAGCTGGGCGTCATCCGCTATCAGCCGATCCGCCAGGTCGGGCTCACCATTCCGTTGGCTGTGGCCCTGGGCGTGGGCTTCGCCCGCTATCTCGATCGGCAGACCGATCCGCTGTTCTGGGCCGTCGTCGTGCTCTACGGCGGAATCTGTCTGCTGGCGACCCTGATCGGTGCCCGGCGACGATCAGCGAGCTGACGAGCCGACCGGCTCGGCCACCGCGTGCGTGAGCGTGGCCGGCGGGTCGTCGGGGTCGGGTGCGTCGACGCTGATGTGGGGCAGGACCCGATCGAGCCAGCGGGGGATCCACCAGTTCCATCGGCCGGCGATCTCCATGGTGGCCGGCACCAGCATCATGCGAACGATCGATGCGTCGATGAACACCGCCACCGCCATGCCGAGACCCAGCATCTTGACGGTGGGTGACGGGTTGGTGACGAAGCTGACGAAGACCGAGATCATGATGAGCGCGGCCGAGGTGATGACCCGCGCTGTGCTGGCGAGCCCGTTCACCACGCTGGAGTGGCTGTCGCCGGTACGCAGAAAGTCTTCGCGGATGCGGCTGAGCAGGAAGACCTCGTAGTCCATCGACAGGCCGAAGAGGATGGCGAACATCATCACGGGTACGAACGGCATGATCGGTACGGTCGTGTCGAGTCCGATGAGGCTCTTGCCCCATCCCCACTGGAAGACGGCGACCACGACGCCGTAGGCCGCGCCGATCGACAGCAGGTTCATCACGGCCGCCTTGAACGGCACGAACAGCGACCGGAACACCATCATCAGCAACAGGAACGCGCCGAGGATCACCGCGGCAATGAACGTGAACAGGCGGGCCTGAATCAGATCGGTCAGGTCGACGTAGACCGCGGTCGCCCCGCCTACCGAGACGGCGTCGACCGCAATCGGACCGTTGGCCAACGACTGCGGCAGTGTGGTCTCGCGAAGGTCCCGCACCAGCGTCGACGTGGCCGGATCGGTCGGGCTGGTCTTGGGGGTGACCTCGATGATGGCCGCATCGCCGGCGGCGTTGGGCAGCGCGGGGGTGGCCTTGGCGACGCCTGGGTTGGCGGCGATCGCCGCGGCCAGCGCGGTGAGGGCGGTCTGCTCAGCCGCACTCTGGTCGGGTGGCGTGCTCAACTCGACGGCAACCAGCAGGGGACCGTTGACGCCGGCTCCGAAGCCCTGGCTCAGCAGGTCGTACGCCTGGCGTTGGGTGGTGTCGGTGGGCGCACTCGAATCGGACGCGAAGCCGAGTTCGATCGAGAACAGCGGCGCGCCCAGCGCCAGCAGGATCACCAGGCTGACGCCGCAGAACAAGAACTTGCGGCGAGCCACCTCGTGGGCCCAGCGGGCAGCCAGGCTGGTGCCGGGGTCGGGCTCGGGTCGGTGGTGGATCGGCCAGGCGTTCACCCGGTGGCCGAGCAGACCGAGCATGGCGGGCAGCAGGGTGAGGGCGGCGATCACCGTGATGGCGACATAGAGCGCGGAGCTCAGACCGAGCGTGGTGACGTAGGGGACGCGGATCAGCGCCAGCCCGGTCAGCGCCATGCAAACGGTGATGGCGGCGAAGAGCACGGCCGAACCCGACGTGGCCAGGGCGCGGGCGACCGAACTCTCGACGTCCATGCCAGCGGCCAGGTTCTGCCGGTGTCGACTGACGATGAACAGCGAGTAGTCGATGCCGACACCGAGACTGATCATGGTGCCGAGGATCGGAGCGACCTGGCCGATGGTGAAGTGGCCCTCGAGGATCTTGAGCAACAGGTTGCTGCACCCCAACGCCACCAGCGCCAGCGATATCGGCACGGCCATCGAGACGACCGACCCGAGCGAGATGAGGAGGATCAGCACCGCCATGCCCAGCCCGATCGCATCGGCGTGGGCCGAGATCGCGCTCTTCGGCTGGTTGAAGTAGTCGACGACGGCGCCGCCGAACTGCACCTTCAAGCCGGCTTGCACGGCCGGCTGCGCAGCGGTGCGCATGGCGTCAAAGGTCGACTTCGGCAGGCCGGTGACGGCGTCGGTGAACGCCACCGTCGAGTAGCCGATGGTCTGGTCCACCGACAAATCGGCGGCGAACGCCGGCGTGAGCGGATTGGTGGCGGTGATGACCCCAGGGATGGCGCTCAGGTTGGTGATCGTGGTGCCGATGGCCGCGGCGTAGGCCGACTGGGTGAGCGGACCCGACGGGCTCTGGAACACCACTTGGGCCGACGCGCCGTTGGCCTGCGGGAAGCGCTGCTGGAGCACGTCGAAGGCGCGCTGGGACTGGGTGCCCGGCACGGTGAACACGTCGCGTGTCTGGCCGTGGCTACGGCCGGCGAAGATGCCCAGGGTGATGGCGATGATGATCCACACGCCGATCACGGGCCAGTGATGGCGGGCCGTGGTGCGTCCCAGACGTTCGAGCAAGGTGGTCCTCTCCATGGCTATGACGGTTGGTCGGGCCGCCGCGCCGCGCCGGACCAACCCACCCCGAATCCTTCGGCCGCACTCTCGTCCAGTTGAGCGGCCGGGCGGGGGACCCTGGGGTCATCCCCAGTGGCTGAACGGACCGACATCGACGAACCCGAGCCGTCGGTAGAGCCCAGCGGCCTTGGCCGACGGCTGCAGAACCGCGGGCCGATCGGGCGCCAACGCCAGGCCGGCCGTCGTGAGCGCGGTGGCGTAGCCGCGGCCCCGGTGACCGGGCACGGTGCCGACGCCGTAGAGACCCACCACCGCGGGGTCGACGTAGGCCATGGCCCCGGCCACGACCGGTCCGTCACCCTC
>JAYUBX010000478.1:0-1580 GCA_043740665.1 Candidatus Neomicrothrix sp. | reverse complement strand
GCGCATGACCTCGACGTGTTCAAGAAGGTCGTCGAGATCAACCTGATCGGCACCTTCAACTGCATCCGCCTGGCGGCCACCGCCATGAGCGTGAACCCCGAACTCGAGAGCGGCGAGCGCGGCGCCATCGTCAACATGGCGTCGGTCGCCGCCTTCGACGGCCAGATCGGCCAGGCGTCCTACTCGGCGTCGAAGGGTGGCGTTGTCGGCATGACCCTCCCCATCGCCCGTGACCTCTCAGCCAGTGGCATTCGCGTCAACACCGTCGCCCCCGGGCTCATCGACACGCCGATCTACGGCGAAGGCGAGAACTCCGAGGCGTTCAAGGCCAACCTCGAGAAGGGCGTGCTCTTCCCGAAGCGTCTCGGTCACCCCCACGAGCTGGCCAGCATGGTCGTCGAGCTGATCGCCAACAGCTACATGAACGCCGAGACCATTCGGGTCGACGGCGGCATTCGGATGCCCCCGAAGTGACGAACCCCGCAGTAGCGGTGTGATGCGGTCGGGGACCAACTGACTCGAATCCGTTCGCTCGATGTCTACCTCGGCGACGAGCTGGTCGCCGAGGTAGCCACGCCCCGTACCGGCAAGATGACCCTGGCCTATCGGCCCGAGGTCATCGAACGAGTCGGAGCCGGCGCCTTGGTGCTGTCGGCCGCGCTGCCGGCCCGGGCCGGCCGCTATTCGCCGAGCGAGGCGGCGCCGTTCCTCGATGGACTCCTGCCCGACGGGTCGGCCCGTGCCGGTCTCGAGCGCCGCTTTGCGGTGCACCGGGTCGACAGCTTCTCGTTGCTGGCCGCCGTCGGTCGCGAGTGCGCCGGCGCCGTGAGCCTCGTGCCCCAGGGTGAGACCTGGCCGGGCGCGTCGGTGGCTGCCGCTGACCGCGTCGTGCTGGACGACCGCGCCATTGCGGGCCGTCTGGCTGCGTTGGCCGAGGATCCGTTCGGCGTCGATGACGACACTCGACTCACCCTGGCCGGCACCGTGTGGAAGTTGCCACTGGCCCGGGCGGCCGATTTTTCGTGGTCGGCTCCGACGACCGGCAATTGGTCGACGCACCTGCTGCGTCCCGAGCCGCCCGAGCGCCGCGGGCTGGTAGCGACCGAAGCCTTCGCGCTCGCGGTCATGCGCCTTGCCGGCCTGCGGGTGGTCGACGCCGAGGCCCGTACCTTCGGCGGTCGCCCGGTGCTCGTCGTCGGTCGGTTCGATCGGGTCATCGGGGGCGATGGAACCGTGAGCCGTCTACACCAGGAGGACTGCTGTCAGGCGCTGGGGGCCGAACGGGGTGAACGGGCCGAACGTGACGGTGGCCCCACCCTGGCCGAGATCGCCGGCCTGGTCGGCGATTTGGCCAGCGATCCCGAGGCCGAGCTGACGCACCTGCTCGGCTGGCTGACGGCGTCGGCCGTGTTCGGCAAAGTCGACGGTACCGCTCGCGATCTGGCGCTGACCTATCCGACCGACGACGACGGTGTCGCCGGTTGCGAGCTGGCACCGATCTCGTCGATGGCCGGCACCGCCGACTATGCCGAGCAGTCCGGTGCGCTCGGGCTCTCGATCGACGGTGTGGCCGATCTCGA
>JAYUBX010000477.1:0-2457 GCA_043740665.1 Candidatus Neomicrothrix sp. | reverse complement strand
TGGGCCGAGCTGGCCGACCAGCCGTGAACGAGCCAGGTATGGCGGTGTCGGTGACCGTCGGTCCGGTAAGCGGTCACCGGCCATGGTCGCCGGCCGCTGAAGCAGAGCACCAGGTCGAAGGGGGCCACCAGCAGCGCCAGCAGCCATCCGGCGGCGGCGGCCACGATCTCGAGCAGGGCGATGAAGGCGAAGGCCTGACCTCGGATCTGCTGGTCGATCATGCTGCCCGGACCCGGCGCCCCGCTCGACCGCATCGATCGGGCGGTGGCGCCTGGAAGCAGGCGGGCCGGGTCGAGCCGGAAGCGACTCACTCGCCACGAGCTCCCGTCCATCGCTCGAACTCGCACCGGCACGGACGCTAACCCACGGCCGACGGGGTGGTATCGGGACCGCCAGCCCGACACACTGGCTCGGATGAAGCGCTTCACCCGACCGCTGCTGGGCCTGGTCGGCATCGTCGCGCTCGTGGCGCTAAGCCTGTCCGTCGCGCCCGGCGCTTCGGGCCCCACGCGGTTCTCGCCGACTCCAGCCCACATCGTGATGGCCGACGACCACGCCGCGTTCGTCGGTGTGGTCGAAACCCGCCCGTCGGCTCGCCTACGCGGACTGGCCGGCTCGCTGAGCGTGGCCACGGTGGTGCTAGCGGCTGGGCTGGTCTGCGGAGCGTTCGTGCTCGGCTTCGGATCGGCCACCACGAGTGATGCCCGCCGCCGCTGGCGTGCGCTCCTCGTCGGCGCGCCGCCCGCGCTGGTCTAGCGCGCCCTTGCTTCTCGTCACCGTTTTCCCTCTCGCTGTCCGTCGTGCCGCGCTGCTTCGCGTGCGGTTCCGACATCGGGCGCCTTGACCTGATCTCCGCCCTTCCCACCCGAAGGAGCTCTCCATGAGTCCATCCGTCGCTACCCGCACGTGGGGCGATGCCTCGACGACCGACCGCACCGACCGCCGCCCACTCATCATCTTCGTGGCGATCGGTCTGGTGGTGGCCGCCCTGCTGGCGCCGAAGTTGGCGTTGCCGACCAAGGTGCCAACCCTCACCATCGACAACCCGTCGGCCTACACCGTCACCATCGAGGCATCGGACGGCACCGACTCGGGTTGGTCCCCGGTTGCCGTGGTGCCGGCCCAGCAGACCACGGTCGTCACCGAACTGAACGACGAAGGGCCCGAGTGGAGCCTGCGCTTCACCAGCCAAGGCCGCCAGCTCGCCGGCTACCAGGTGCGTCGGTCCGATCTGGCGGCCAGCGGGTGGCGCTACTCGGTGCCCGATGACGTGGCCGCCCGGTTGCAGGCGCAAGGGGCTCCGATCAGTCCGTGAGCGTGGGCCGGGGCGCCGGAACGGCGAGTGACCGAATCAAGAGGACCTGGCCGCCGATGATCGTGGCCCTGGTTCGCTTCGGGCGCGCCCGGGTGGCGGCCGTCGTCGCCGTCGCGGCAGCCACCTTGCTGGTGGCCGCGCTGCTGGCGGCGACGACGGTTGCGTCGACGGTGTCGGGCAACTCGAACGGTCAGAGGCCGGCCGACCCGTCGGCGATGATGCCGGACGCTCCCCATGCGACGGTGACGGTCGGCGTGCGCCGGGCCGGCCCCGACCCTGCACCCGGGGTCGGCCTCAAAGTGCTGGCCGCGGTCGCCCTGTTCGCCCCCGCGCCGCGTTGGTCGTCGGCGTGCTCGGCGACGGCTATCGGCCGGGATCGGTACCGTCGCTGGCGGGCTCGACTGGTGGGGGCTCCGCCGACCTTCTCGTGACGTCCACGACGTCTCCGCCGATCGGCGGGGATGCCCACGATCTCGAGGAGAGTCGCCATCATGTTCTTCAGTCACGTCTTGTTCAGTCATGTCCATGCGGCGGTCACGCTGGCCGCGGCCGTCATCCCGTCGCTCAGCAACCCGCTGGCGCTGGCGGTGGCGCTCGGCGGCATCGCCATGGCGGTGGCCATGCTCCTGGCCGCCCTCAGCTTCAAACGGCCGACCAATGGATCGTCCGGTCCGGCCCACGCCCAGGCCATCGCCGAGGCGTTGTCCGAACCGCCGATCGCCACTCGGTCGGCGGTCACATCGGCGTCGCGCCGCGTGAAGGCCGTGGTGTAGCGGCGGCGCCAGAGTCGTGGTCTACGCTCCGGCCTCGCAGCAGAGGGTCAGGGGTGGCGGTGAATCAACATTCGGTCGGGACGCGGCCGGGCATCGGGTCGTCGACCGTGCGGTGGTCGGCGCTGGTGTTGGCCGGAGCGGCGGTGGTTGCCGCCGTCGCGACGGCCGTGACCCTGACCGCGTTCAGTCATGACTACGACGAGGGCGTCTACCTGCAGTCGCTCTTATCGCTCGACGCCGGCCACCCCATGTACTCGAGCGTGTTCAGTTCGCAGCCGCCCCTCTTCCTCTACGGCATGTTGCCGCTGTTTCATCTGGCGGGTCCATCGGTGGTTTCGGCCCGCGTGTCGTTGGTGCTGGTCGCCCTGG
>JAYUBX010000476.1:0-5284 GCA_043740665.1 Candidatus Neomicrothrix sp. | reverse complement strand
CCGATCTCGAAGTGACGCTCGAGCTGTCGTTCGAGGAGGCTGTGTTCGGAACCCAGGCACCGGTCAGGGTTCGCACCGCGGTACCGTGCGACGACTGCGAAGCGACGGGAGCGGCCCCCGGCACCAGCCCGACGGTCTGCCCCGAGTGCGGGGGACTCGGCCAGGTTCGCCGAGTGCGCCAATCGCTGCTGGGCCAGATGGTCACCGCTGGTCCCTGCCCCCGCTGCGCCGGGGCCGGCACCATGATCGACGATCCGTGTCCGACGTGTCGGGGCGACGGCCGCATCATCGAAGAGCAGACCTATACCGTCGACGTCCCCGCCGGCATCGACGGGGGATCGTCGCTTCGACTGACCGGTCGTGGCGCCGTGGGTCCGCGGGGCGGCGCCATCGGCGACCTCTACGTGCATCTGCGAGTGCGGGCCCACGACCGGTTCGTGCGCCACGGCTACGACCTAGCCCACGAGCTGCACCTGTCGATCGGCCAAGCGGCGCTCGGTGCCCACATCGCGTTCGAGACCCTCGACGGCACCGAGGATCTGATCGTGCCTCGCGGCACCCAGACCGGTCGGGTGTTTCGCCTTCGCGGCCGAGGGGTGCCCCACATCGAGGGGCGGGGTCGGGGTGACCTGCAGCTGCACGTCGCCGTCGATACACCCACCGATCTCACCGACGAGCAGGATGCGTTGCTGCGGCAGTTCGCCGAGCTGCGCGGGGACGAGGTCGCGCCCGCTGACGTCGGGCTGTTGGCCAAGATCCGCTCGGCGTTCAAGTAGCCCGTGGCCGGTCCTGAGTCCGAGGTGGGTCCTGGCCCCGACGGCCGTCATGGGCCCCACGCCTTCGTGGTCGACCTCGATCGGCCGGTCCTGGATGGCGATGATCGGCACCATCTGCAGCGTGTGGTTCGACTGAGGCCCGGTGATCCGCTCACGATCTCGGACGGCGCCGGTGGCTGGCGGCCATGCCGCTTCGGCGATGATCTCGAACCGACCGGACCGGTGGTGCACCAGGCCCTCGCGACGCCGGCGATCACCATTGCCTTCGCGCCGGTGAAGGGCGACCGCCCCGAACTCGTCGTGCAGAAACTCACCGAGCTCGGTGTCGATCGCATCATCCCGTTCTGGGCCAGCCGGTCGGTCGTGCGGTGGGACGCCGAGCGGTCCGCTCACCAGGGGGCCCGACTACGTCGGGTGGCCCGAGAGGCCGCCATGCAGAGCCGTCGCTGCCGACTGCCGATCATCGAGGACCCGACCACGTTCGATGGGGTCGCCCAACGACCTGGCGTCGTACTGGCCGAGCGTGAAGGGTGTTCACCGGCCTGGTCGACGGCGGCTCCTGCGCCGGTGGTCATGGTCGGGCCCGAAGGCGGCTGGACCGACCTCGAACGAGCAGCGGTGACCACCCACGTCGGCTTCGGAACCCACGTCCTGCGGGCCGAAACGGCAGCGATCACGGTCGCTGCCGTGCTCAGTTCCCTGCGCTGCGGAGTGGTCCGACCCGTTTGAGCGTTCACGATCCTGGTCGTTCGGCAACGGCCCGGGTAGGCTCAATGGCCTACGGGGCCCTCACCCCGCGACTCGGGTACCCATGCCCGCCGACAGGAGCTACCCGATGACAATCGAGTTGGAGACCGACGAGCTCGAGGCCCTCGACGACGGTGCCACTGTCCCGGCCACCTACAGCCGCAAGGTGGGCGAGCGCCTTCGGGTGATCCGCCGACAGAAGCGACTGTCACTGCAGGACGTCGAGGCTGCGTCGAGCCAGGAGTTCAAGGCTTCGGTGCTGGGGGCCTACGAGCGGGGGGAGCGGGCCATTTCGGTACCCCGGCTGCAGCGGTTGGCTCGGTTCTACAACGTTCCCGTCGACCAGCTCCTGCCAGGCGATGACGGTCCGGCCTTTGCCGACCCCCGGGCGGGCACCGAGCCCGACGCGGTCACCATCGACCTGCGGCACCTCGAGAGCCTGGCCGGGCCCGAGGCCGACATGCTCACCCGGTACCTGACCATGATTCAGGTGCAACGGCAGGACTTCAACGGCCGCATGCTCACCATCCGGCGAGACGATTTGCGGGCCATCGCCTGCATCCTCGGCGTCACCGTCGACGGTGCCGGTGGCCGACTCGACGATCTGGGGCTCAGCCTCAGCGTCTGAGCTACTGCTGAGCGTCAGGTCGCGGCGCCGATAGCCTGCGCCCCCGTGGAACCGACCGTTGCCTCCGTTGCTGCTGCCCCTCGTTTCGAGGGCTCCGCCGGTGCTCATTCGGGTCTACGCCCATTCGGGGTCTACGTCCACATCCCGTTCTGCGCTCGCCGCTGTGACTATTGCGCCTTCGCCACCTGGACCGACAAGGGTCATCTGGTGGACGCCTATCTCGGCGCCGTTCGGTCCGAGGTCGGCGCGGCCGTCGACGAGGGTCTGCCCGAGGCCACGTCGGTGTTCTTCGGTGGCGGTACCCCTTCGATGGTGCCGGCCGAGGGGCTGATGGCGGTGCTGGCGACCATTCCCCGCACCGCCGATGCCGAGGTGACGGTCGAGTGCAATCCCGACACGGTGTCGGATGAGTTGTTGGCGGCATACCGGGCCGGTGGCGTGAATCGCCTCTCGTTCGGGGTGCAGTCTCTGGTCGACCACGTGTTGGTGGGGCTCGGTCGTACCCACGACGTCGCCAACGTCGAGCGAGCGGTGCAGTCGGCGCGCCGGGCGGGTTTCGACTCGTTCAACCTCGACCTGATCTACGGAGGGGCCGGCGAGTCGACGGCGGACTGGCAGGCGACGCTCAACCGGCTGCTCGAGCTGAACCCCTCCCACGTGAGCGCCTACGCCCTGACGGTCGAGGCGGGCACGCCGCTGGCCGCCGACGCGACTCGGCACCCCGACGACGACGATCAGGCTGACAAGTACCTCATGGCTGAGGCGACGCTTGGTGCCGCAGGCTACGAGTGGTACGAGATCTCGAACTGGGCCCAACCCGGACACCGCTGCCAGCACAACCTGTTGTACTGGCGCCAGGGCGACTATCGGGGATTCGGCTGCGCCGCCCATTCGCACCGCGCCGGACGGCGCTGGTGGAACCTGCGTACCCCCGAGCGCTACGTCGACGCGGCCGTCGCCGGGCAGTCGACCGAAGGCGGTTTCGAGCAGCTCGACGACGAAGCCCGGCGCATCGAGGGGCTGCAACTGGCGTTGCGGATGGTCGAGGGCGTGCCCGATGGGGCGCTGGCGGCTGATCCTGACCTCGACCATCTGGTCGAGCGAGACGATGACCGGGCGCGGCTGACGGTAGCCGGCCGGTTGCTGGCCAATGAAGTGGCGATCCGGCTGCGCTGATCGCGGCGCCGACGAGTTGAACCGGGTGGCCTGACTCAAGGCTCGATCGGAACCAGGACGAAGACCTGGCCGGGCAGCACCAGATCAGGATCGTCGGGCACGGCGAGCACCGATCGGTTCTGAGCGATGAGCCGCCCGAGATAGCGGTCGACTTCGGCGTCGGACGGCGACCGCCCCCAGGCCGATGCCAGCGTGTGGGCGGCGACGCCCCAGAGGTGGTCGCCGGGGGCGATGGTCCAGGTCAGGCTGGACTCGGCCGGGCTGGGCTTGGTCGGGATGGCGAGTGGGGCGGGGGCCGAGGGGTTGGCGGGGAGCGAGGACGAAGAGCGCGGGCCGTCCGGGACGGTGGATGGCGGGAGGGTGGATGGCGGGAGGGTGGATGGCGAGTCGGTAGGGGGTGGGTCGGCGTCGAGGCGATGCATGGTCGGGGGCGGCACGGTATCGGTGGATCCAGTCGGTTTCGAGGTCGGGTCGGCGTCGAGACGATGCATGGTCGGAGCCAGATCGGCGACGTTCGCTCGCCGCCCGGATGCGGGGGAAGCGGTACTGACGGTGAGCGCTCCGGCAGGCGAGGACAGCGCGACCGGCAGGTACGGCGTTGTGAGCGTGGCCGCGACGATCGACGTGGCGACACCGAGCCCGGCCGCGCTGCGGACGAGACGCCGAGCCCACGGTGCGACCCCCAAGCGGACCGCTGAGCCGATCAGTCGTCGTTCGGTGACCAGGGCCAGCAGCTCGAGCGTGACGACCAGCAACAGGTAGCCCGTCAGCGCCAGGGCTCCGACGCGGATCAACGCCATCAGCGCCCCGGCCGGTCCGAGCTCGTGGAGCCAGTGGCCCCAGCCGCCGAAGGGCGAGCCGTCGAGACGCAACTCGATCGGTGGCGGTGGCAGCAGGGGAGCGGTGCCAAGCAGTGCGACCAGCGTGGTGGTCAGGGCTACGGCGACCAGCACCAGTCGCCGGGTCGGTGATGGCGTGCGTCCCGCCCGGAGACGGTCTCGATCGATTGAACGAGTCATGACGGGCCGCGGCGACCCGACGGGATCCCAGCGGCGATGGCTGGTTCGGGGTCGAGGATGACGGTGGGTTCGCCGCCGGTCGAGGTCAACACCGCACAACCGGCGTTGTCCTGTCCGATGGCCACACCAGTCGACGCAAGCCACGAACCGGCCGGAAGCCCGACCAAGTCGTCGCCGGGTTGGGCCCAGCCGTCGAAGCGGAACACCGTGCCCGAGGGTCGCACCACGATTGCCGCGAGTTGGCCGCTGCAGTCCCAGTCGGCCACGAGCACTCGATCATCCGCGGTCCCGATCGCGTACCGGTGCCCATGGATGGTGACCGTGCCGCCGGGCGATGCCGCGCCGCCGGCGTTCAAGTCGGTGGTGGCAGGAGCCGGTGGGGTCCGGTCGGTCGTCCGTCCGGCGGCGACCGAGGACAGACGCGGCAGACCGAGACCCAGCACGGCCAGCCCGGTGACGACAGCACCGGCGACCACGAATCCCCGACCTGGTCGACCTGGATGCCACCTGCTCCACCGGGTGGAGACGGGACCAAGGAGGTACTCGAGCTGGGCGCCGA
Source organism: Candidatus Neomicrothrix sp. (assembly GCA_043740665.1). Taxonomy (GTDB): domain Bacteria; phylum Actinomycetota; class Acidimicrobiia; order Acidimicrobiales; family Acidimicrobilacustridaceae; genus UBA4742. Next base: position 379 of record JAYUBX010000476.1, on the reverse strand, counting down.
ACCGCCGAGCGGTTGGTCGCTCGGCCGGGTCGGCCCTGGTCGCCTGGTCGATCAGCTGACGGAGATCGCCGCGTCGGGGGGCCGCCCGCCTCGCGGTCCGTCGTCGGTGCTGACGCGGGCGACGTCGACGGGTGGGGCTGGGTCGGCCGTGATCGGCCGGTGTGATGGCGGTGAGGCGATCCAGCATCCGGCCGAGGGCAGCCACGTCGAGTGATGGTCGCACCACCGACCGATCGCCAGCCTGGTCACCGGTTCTGCTGGCCGCCTCGAGCCCGTGGAGGGTGGGGTGCCCACGGTCCTCGAGCCCGACCTGATGCTCGTCGAGCTGGCCGTGGACGAGGCCGACCGCGTGCAGGTCGGCCACCGTCTTGGCCACCGC
>JAYUBX010000475.1:0-6705 GCA_043740665.1 Candidatus Neomicrothrix sp. | reverse complement strand
GCGTTGCAGCGTTTGATGCATCCGCTGAGCAGCCAGGTCGGCCTCCCCGATCATCGCCGTGTAGAGGAACACCTTGCCTTTGCGGACACGCGACACGAGACCTTTCTGCGACAGCCGCACCAGGATGGTTGACACCGTGGTGTAGGCCAGCGTCTGCGGTAGCTGGTCACGCACCGCAGCCGGGGTGATCGGCTCGTCCGCCGCCCACAGGCAAGCCAGAACATCCGCTTCGAGGGCCCCCATCGGGCGTCTCTCCGTCATGATCCACATCCTCGGTTGTCGAGCGAGACGAGCACTGTATCGGCCCGCCGGATCAGGGTCGCGACGAACGAGTCGCTCAGGGCATGGTCCCGTTGGGGGTCATCGTGTCGCCGACGGCTCATGTCCATCCCGCCCATGTTGGAGACGCCGCCCATGTCCATGCCGGTCATGCCCATCGAGGTGAGCTTCTTGAGCGCGTCCTCGCAGGCCAAGTCAGGTGCATGGCCCGTCGTCGCCGCCGAGGGCAAAAACCAACTGGCCGCGGCTGTCCTGCGGACCACCGATGCCAGCGTCAGCGCTGCTCCTGACCCCTCCGTCCGACCAACCGAACTCGACGGCCAGATGCTTTCACTGGCCAACCTCAAGGCGACCGAGGCGGTCGCGCTCAGCGCAGACGACCCAGACATGACGACGGCCCTCGAGTTGACCGGATCGATGGCGGGCTACACGTAGGGCATCAACGGCAAGACCTTCGCCGATGCCGACCCGATCGTCGTGAACCAAGGCCAGCGGGTGCGGCTCACGATGCACAACACGACCACCATGTTCCACCCCATGCACCTGCACGGCCACACCTTCCGCGTCGGCGCCACCGCCGACGGACCCCGCAAGGACACCGTCATCATCAAACCCAACGAAACCGTCTCGGTCGACTTCGTCGCCGACAACCCCGGCCGGTGGATGCTGCACTGCCACAACACCTACCACCTCGAAGCCGGCATGGCCGCCCCGCTCAGCTACCGGGCGAACACCTGACCCTGCCCCCACCCGAGACACCGCCTCCAACGGAGCCGCCGCCCGATCCCCCGCCAGGGACCGGCGGAGGTCTCGTGACCGCCACGTTCTGGACCTTGGCGACCAAGGCCGCCTGCTGTGCGGCGATCTGGCCCGACAACTGTTTGTCCAGAGTTGCGAGCGAGTCAGCCTCAGCGAGCTTGGCGTCGATCCGCTGATTCACCTGATCGGCGACCTGCTGCTGGTGCGATTGAGCCGCCTTCAGCCCCTCGATCTTGCCCGACAGTGCATCCCGACGTTTCTGGGCCTCATCCCGGGTCCGCGCCGCTTCGTCCCGCTGTAACTCGAGTTCATGCTGGGCTCCCCGAAACTGATCGACGACGTCAAGCTTCGACCCACTGGTTACCTCCAGCAGCGCCTGCTTCGTGGCTGCATCCTGCGAGGAATCCTGCTCGAGGACCGCCATCAACTGATCGCCCGGTGGCCGCATGAATGCCTCAACGGCTGCGGCCGCGACCTGCTGACGGAGCGCATCGATACGCACCTGCGTCTCACCGGCTTGCGCGTCGAACCGATCGGCCCGGGCCGAAGCGTCGGCCACCGCCCGTTGCGCATCCTTCATCTCCGCCTGCGCGCTGGCGACATTCGAACCCAGATCGTTGAGGGCCTGCGTCACCTCGCCGTCACTGGCCCGCAACGCGTCCACTTGGGCCGCTGCCTCAGCCTTCTTCTTGCGTACCTCTTGTTGCTGCTCACGAGGGCTCGACGCAGAAGGCGCAGCGTTCACCCGACCGGGAAGGAGAAGGACCACGCCAACGAGAACCAAGACCGACGTCAGCCTGGCGGCCACTGGCCTGCGCACTGACCGGGCCATGCAGAACGACCTCTCTGGTGGGCTCAGGACGTCTGCTCGGATTCGCGCCCGGGGCCGACGGATGGTGCTGTCGTCTGACGGCAACAGTCTTTCGTAACGTAACCGCAATGTACTACGACGTGTAGAGATCAGTGAGTCGGGTCATGGAATGACCTACTACGGTATGTCGTATGAAACCCCGTCTCGCTGCCGCCGTCCCTCCTGCGTCCCAGAGATTCGCCCTCGCCGCGGCCACAGGACTGCTGATCCTGGCGGGCTGTGCCCGGAGCAATACACCGACGCACTACAACGCGTTGACGGAGACGAACTTCACCGAGGGATGCACCTCCTCGGGGCGCAGTGCTCGCTACTGCACCTGCACCTACGGGGTACTTTCGGGCCCCGACGGCATCCCCTTCTCCGAATTCGCCAAGCTCAACGGCCAGTTGGCCAAGAACCCCGACGCCATGCCCGACGACGTCAGAGCCAAGGTGCCGACCTGCGGCACGCCCGGGGGCCCGACCACCCTCGTTCCGGCGCCGACCGACACCACGGCATCCTGATCAGCGGGGTCCGATCGGTCGATCGGACCAGGCCTGGAACCGTCGGAGCCGCAGGCTGTTGGTGACGACAAAGACACTCGACAGGGCCATGGCCGCACCGGCGATCATCGGGTTGAGGTAGCCGGTGGCCGCCAGCGGGATGGCGGCGACGTTGTAGGCGAAGGCCCAGAAAAGGTTCCCCTTGATGGTGCCCAACGTTCGCCGCGAGAGCCGGATGGCATCGGCGGCCGACCGGAGATCCCCGCGGACGAGCGTGAGGTCGCTTGCTTCGATGGCCACGTCGGTGCCGGTACCCATCGCCAGCCCGAGGTCGGCCTGGGCCAACGCGGCGGCGTCGTTGACGCCATCACCGACCATGGCGACCACGTGTCCTTCGGCCTGCAGTTGTCGGATCATGGCGAGCTTGTCCTCGGGCATGACTTCAGCGGTCACCTGAGTGATTCCCACCTCGTCGCCGATTGCCCTCGCGGCTGCGGCGTTGTCCCCGGTCAGCAGTACGGGTGTGAGTCCCAGCTCGATGAACTGGCGGATCGCCTCGGGTGAAGTCGCCTTGACCGTGTCGGCCACCACGAACACCGCGTGAGCGACCCCGTCCCAACCAGCAACTACCGCGGTCTGTCCTCGGGCCTCGGCCGCATCTTTCGCAGTGGCGAGATCCAACGGCATGTCCAGCCCACATTCGGCGAGGAAACTCGCCCGCCCAGCCACGACGTCGCGTCCGTCGACGAACCCACGTACACCGAGGCCGGACGGAGCGGCGAACGCATCGACATGGTCAAGGGTGCCGTGCCGTTCGCGTGCGGCAGCCACGATCGCCTTGGCGATCGGATGTTCCGAGGCGTCCTCGACCGATCCGACGAGCCGCAATGCCTCGGCAACGTCGGTGCCGTCGACGATGACTTCGACGAGGGCCATGTGGCCGGTCGTGACCGTGCCGGTCTTGTCCAACACGATGGTGTCGACCCGACGGGTGGACTCCAAGACCTCAGGCCCCTTGATCAGAATGCCGAGCTGGGCACCCCGCCCGGTGCCAACGAGCAGGGCCGTCGGCGTCGCGAGCCCGAGCGCACATGGGCACGCAATGATCAGCACCGCGACGGCAGCGGTGAAAGCGGCGCTGACCGAGGCGCCCGAGGCGAGCCAACCAGCGAGCGTGAGGACGGCGAGGCCGATGACGATCGGCACGAACACGGCGGAGACACGGTCGGCCAGGCGTTGGATCGGGGCCTTGCCGTTCTGGGCGTCGGTGACCAGTCGAGCCATCTGCGCCAGCTGCGTATCGGCCCCGATGCGAGTGACGCGGACAACGATCCGCCCCCCGGCGTTGACAGTGGCCCCCACCACCACGTCGCCGGGGCGGACCTCGACCGGCATGCTCTCACCGGTGAGCAAGGAAGCGTCGATGGCTGACGATCCGTCCTCAATCACGCCATCGGTGGCGATCTTCTCACCGGGCCGGACCACAAACCGGTCCCCGATCACCAACGCGTCGACTGATACCCGATGCTCCTGCCCGTCACGCAGCAGCGCCACGTCCTTGGCCCCGAGCTCGAGCAGCGCCCGGAGCGCGGCACCCGACTGCCGCTTCGCTCGGGCTTCGAAGTAGCGACCGCCGAGGATGAATACGGTGACCGCGGTGGCGACCTCGAGGTAGATCTCGTTGGCACCCTGACCTGGCCCGGTCGCCAGTCGGAACGCCATGGTCATCCCCGGCACGCCGGCGTCACCGATGAACAAGGCATACAGCGACCACCCGAAGGCAGCCAGCGTGCCGACCGAGATGAGGGTGTCCATGGTGGCGGCACCATGACGCAGGTTCGCCCAGGCGGCCCGATGGAAGGGATAGCCACCCCAGACGACGACCGGAGCCGCCAGCACCAGCGAGAGCCACTGCCAGTTGCGGAACTGCAGGGCTGGGATCATCGCCATCGCTACGACCGGGACCGTCAATACCGTCGAGATGACCAGGCGGTCGCGAAGGCCACGGGAGTCGTCGACCTCGGCCGATACCTCCGGATCGTGGGCGACCCCGAGCGGACGGGGAAGTTCGGCGGTGTAGCCAACCGCCTCGACAGCGGCGATGAGCTCGGCCGGGTCGCGTCCGACAGGAAACCGCACATGGGCCCGTTCGGTCGCATAGTTCACTGTGGCCGCGACACCGTCGAGCTTGTTGAGCCGCTTCTCGATGCGCGCCGCGCACGACGCGCAGGTCATCCCGCCGACCTCGAGATCGACTTCGTCGAGCTGATCGTCGGCGGCGAGCGGCGCGAAACCCGTCACGCCACCATCTCGTAGCCGGCTTCCTCGACGGCGGCGGCGACGGCGACGCTGTCGAGCGGGTTCTGGCTCGACACGCTGACGTCACCGGTGCTCAGGTCCACCTCAACCGAGGTCACTCCCGGCAACTTGGCCAACTCAGTACTGACCGCATTGACACAATGCCCACACGTCATGCCGACCACAGCGTAGGTAGCGCTAACACTCATCGCAGTTCTCCCTCGGATCGAAAGATACCCTATGGGGGTATCCACAAGTATACGGGCGACGCGTCGCAGACACACGGACTTTCGTCCCACCCGCGGCCGGCAATCCACCCCCTACGAACACCAGGTCGCGGAGTCGACCCTCCACCCCGAGGTGAGTCGAATGAGGGTGAGCTGGGCATCGACTGCACCGCCCGGCGTTCGGTGCATGTACAAACGCTGCTCGAGGGGTGCTGGCATCCCCGGCACGGTGTCTCCCGACGCCCCAGGGGTTGATCGTCCGGTCGTCGTGGCAGGCACGTAGTCGCCCATTGGAGCACCGCTGGCCGCGGTCGCCAGAAAATTCGGGATCTCTTGTTCGGGGGTCGGCGCGCCGCCATCGGCAGGCAGAATCTCGACCATCTTCGCCGTTCCGGTGCACGCCAAGTGTTCCGAGACGACCATCGAGCTGGTTGTCGTGCCCTCAGAGTCTGGAGCGGTGAGCGGACTCTCTGGCTGTCCCGCCGACACGCTGAGCGGTCGTCGAGAAGGCTCTGGCCGCCACATCAAGCTGCCAAACACGACAAGGACCAGCGCGCAGGCGCAGGCGGCGGCGAACACTTGGCGCTGCCGGCGACGGTGAGCCCGACGACGGATGTGAGCCAGGCGATCGTCCACCGGCTGCTGGGAGCTCGCCATCTGGCCGAGGGCGCGCTCGAGTTCATCAACTCGCATCGTTGGTTCTCTCCTTCTCGTCAGGCTGTTCGTCGAGTTCGACCCGGAGGCGTTTGTGGGCCGCGTGCAGGGTCGACTTCAGCGTGCCGAGCGAGATCTGCATGGCCTCGGCGATGTCGCCGAGCGGAAGATCGGCCAGGTGGCGAAGCACGACCACGGTCCGTTGTCGGGGAGGCAGTTGATCGATCGCTTCCTCTAGCCACAGCCTCGACAGGTCGGCGTCCCCAGGTTCGGCGCTCGACCGCGGATCGAACTCGCCATCGCTTCGTTGGTCGCGGGCGAGCTGGCGCCGTCCGGTTCGGACGGCCACGACGTACACCCAGGTTCCGGGCCGTTCGTACTGCCCCACTCGCCGCCATCGGAGCAGCGCCTTCTCGAAGCCGATCTGAGCGGCGTCCTCGGCCGCCATGCGATCCTGGAATGCGATGGTGAGCGAACGGATTCGTCAGAGCCCGCCGGACTTACCGTGGACATGGTCGCAGGCCTGGGTTTCGCCCGGCTTGACTTGACCGGCGCCGACGCCCTCGAGCGCGGAGAACGGTCCGCAGGCGGTCGGCACAATCCAGACGTGGATCATCGGGACCGGCTGAAGCGGGACCGTTGGGGAGTCGCACTTCCCGGCCGAATTGGTCAGCCCCACGACCTGTGGGGCCGATCCACCGGTGAAGCACAGATTGTTGTGGATGTGCCATTGGGTGAGAGCGCCGCCGATGTCGGGCACCGTGTCGAGAGTCGATCCGGGCGGCAGCATGTACATCGCCGACACCAGGGTCCGCACCGCGCCCCGTACCGAGTAGACGATGGACTCGGGATGGTCGGGGTCGAGGACGTGGCTGTCGTTGAGGTAGGACCAGTTGATGAAGTGCTCGAACCCGGTGACCCCGTCACCGATCGAGTGATAGCCCGCCGCTTCCGCCGTGGCCGGATCAGCCCACTGCGGTAGGCGGAGCACGTTGATGGCGACGAGGTTCTCGGCTCGGGCCTGCTGCTGAGGGGTTACCCCGGCGACTCCCCCCAGATCGATGGGAAGGGTCGGGTCGTAGGGCTTGGTCGGCACTGCGGCGGTTGCCGGGACCAGCGCCGCCTGGCCGGCGGC
>JAYUBX010000474.1:0-3497 GCA_043740665.1 Candidatus Neomicrothrix sp. | reverse complement strand
CGCGAAGCTCGATGATGCCCAGCACCAGATGTACGCCCTCGACGTGTTATCGCTGATGGCCGCGAGCGGCTTCGCACTCGTCCTTCCCCGCCGGGTGCGGCCAGTGATCCTGGTCGGTTGTCTCATACTTGGAGCGGTCGTCCTGTACGTGGCTTATGCGGTCGATGGAAGCAACAAGCTCTGACCCGACCTTGATGACCAGGCCCCATCACACCTCGAAGCGAGACCTGTTCGGCAGCCAGAGTGAGATACGGGGTCACTGAATCCTCTGGTCCAGCCAGCGCTGGCCCTTGCGTCAACGGGGGTCGTCGCCGGTTTCTATGACCCGGCCATCTCACCTTGCTGCCGAACTCAACGGCGGCTGAACCGCGGCCAGCAGCAGCGGAGCTGTTACGCCAAGCGACCCCTGCTCTGCCGTGGCCGGGGCGGAAAAGGGGTCTCCCGGTGAGATCGCCCCGGGATGGGGAAGGATCACCTCGTGGCGAGCATCAGGCGCTCAGCGCGGAGTAGCTCAGGGCACAGTCGGCATCTGGCCGGCGTCTTCTTGGGCTTCGCGGGCGGCGCTCTCGATGGCCTCGTGGGTGGCGTTCTCGTTCGGCTTGAACGTCCCAGCGGCCGGGGTCGTTGTCGCCGTCGCGGCGGGGTGGTCGTGGCGGTAGTCGCCGCGGTGGCGGGTTGGATCAGTGCCATGGCGGCACCGCCTCTGAGGACGCCAGAGGGGGCCATGGCAGCGACGAGCAGCAGGGACTTGGATCGGTTCATGATGGTCTGCTTTCGGGGAGGCGTGCAGTCGAACGATTCGAGTAGACGCAACGTACGAACCGGAAGTAGACGCCTCGTTGAAAACACGTTGGTGTGGCGTGAGAACCGTCCGTGGGTGACGTCACCGCCCCGGAACTCGGTTGAGGACCGCGATGAAGTCGCGGGAGTCGTCGGTGAGGTAGCGGCTGCCGCTTTTCTTCTGGTCGGGGAGAACCTTGGTTCCCGACACCGACATCGGGTCGCAGGGGGACGACGGGGCGTAGAGGTTGAACGAAGTCCAGGACTGATTGATGCCGAGCTCCATGGCCCGCTGGTAGCGGGCGCGTTGCATCATCGTGGCGAGTGACAGGGCGCCGAGACCGTCGCCGTAGCCGTAGATGATCCCGCCGTTGGCGTCGACGCAGACGGCGGAACGCCAGACGAGAACGCGATTGCCGAGAGTGGAGCCCCATTTCCCGTCGGCGTTGTCGTCGAGCCCGGCGACGGGTTGGCCACCGTCGATGATGAGGGCGAGGTTTTGGCGTACGGCGACGACGTCGGCGGTCATGGTGATGTCTCGACCCCATTGCCCGACCGTGGCGGTGCCGTCACGATTGATCACGAACGACGCCGCGCCGTCCTGCAACGGCGTCTCGGCTCGGCCTTCGAGGTAGAAGCCACCATGGGCATCTTGCATCCTGAACCCCGAATTGAACGCGGCTAACAGAGCGAGTGGTTGCCCGGCCGGGACTTGGGGTGGCGTCTTCCATGCACCGCCGGGTTCCGTCAGGCCGGGGCGGAGATCGAAACGGACGAGCTTCGGGTCCATCCACACCAAACCGTCAAGCAGACTGGTGTGGATCGAGTCGGGCCGCACCTGCGTGGCGTACATGGTCGCCTGTCCGGCCACGGTCGGCCCGACTGGCTGCCACACCCCCTCATCGGGGAGGCTCTGCCCGGCAGGGGGTCGCGACGTCACCAGGCCTCGGCGTGAGGGCTGCCCCAGACGAACCACCACGGCCAGTCGAAACGCCCGGCGGAACACCGAAGGTGATGCCATGGCTGGGATCGCCACCCTGTCTCGGGGCGTGATTCGAAAACCACCAACTCTCGACGGTGTTCACGATCCCCCCGTCGCCGCTCTGCCGGACCCACTCGACGGCCTTCTCCGTCGTCGACGTGTTCCCGGGGGGTAGCAAGTGCGGCGGCCAACGACGCAGCTGGTATGAGCGCGGCAAGAAGGATCGCAGTCACGGGCAAGAGCGGTAGGCGCCGGCGAAGTGGACGCCGAGCCTTGCTCATCGGACTGATCATCAAGGGGTCCTTTGGTGCGATTCGACGGGATAGGGAGCGAGCGACGGCTAGGTCGCCTGATCCCATCAGGCCCACCATCGGGTGGCGGACCGTTAGCGGTGAACCGACGAAGTCGAGAAGCAAGAGGAGTGCCCCACGACGCAAATGCCCAGCAAATCCTCACCGCGCAGGCACGGTCATCCTTGTCCGGCACTGAGCTGGGATCGGCTGTGCGCCCGAGCGCCATCGTGCCTCCCTCCCCCCGGAAATGTCCACGATCGTCGGCTTTGCCGCCGGGCCGGTCGGGTTTGCAGCTTCCGCAGACGCTATCGTCTGGGCACTTGATCCGACCCCGAGGTCTGCCGTGAGCGAAATTCGTCGTAGCGATATCCGAGTTGAGTCGTGGGTGACCGATGACGGTCTCGGGTTGTTGGTGTACGACCCGCTGACGGGCGGTGGGCACGTGCTGAATCCGGCGACCGCCTCAGTGTTCGAACTTTGCGATGGTCGCGCCAGCCGAGAGCAGATGGCTGACGCGCTGGCCGAGTCCACTGGCCTTCCGCCCGATGTCGATATCGTCGATCTGGCGCTGGTCGAGCTGGCCGAAGCGGGCCTGCTCAACGAGCAGACAACTTCGGGCCCGGTGTCACGGCGTACGGTGATCGGCCGGTTGGCGTTGGGCGCCGCGGCGGTGGCGTTGTTGCCGGCCATAGTCTCGGTGATTGAGGTCGGGCAGGCTGCAGCGTCGACGGGTCAAACACCGGCGATCGATTTCGTCCCGATCACGGTCGCCGACAAGTCGGCCTCGACGACCGAAGCGACCCCGGTAGACGTAACGCTCACCTCGGTAGGGGGCTACCCAGGCCCCGCAGTCGTGTTCTGGATCGCTACCGACCCGGCTCACGGATCGGTGACCCTCACTGGCACCACCGTCATCTACACCCCGGCGGCCGGATTCACGGGCACCGACACCTTCAAATATCTCGCCGGACAGTGCGTCAACTTGGTCGATGTCGGGGCCTCCACCAAAAGCGGCCGCGCCAGCCAGGTCGCCGGGGTCGCCCCGACGTGTAGCTCCGGTCAACTGATCGGCAGCGATGGCGAAGCGACCGTCACGATCTTGGTGAGCGCCCCGGCCACGACGACCACGACCACTCCGGCGACGACGACCACCGCGTCGGCGGAGCCGGCAACTGCTACGGCGGCTCAGCCCGCCTTCACCGGATAGGCGCCGTGGAGCCCGACCCCGTCGGGCCCGAAGCAATGGCCGCGCTTCGCCGCCTAGCAGCGGGGACAACAGTGCGGAAGGCCTCGATCGCAGTGACGGTCCTGTTGGCCGGCGGTCACCAAGTCGACTTGATCCTGCCTCGGGGCCATCCGCTACTGGGCACACTCCAAGCGACCGTGGTCGAGCACGGGCTCGGCCGAGCGCATGGCGGGGTCGTACGACTCCGCCTCGCCGA
>JAYUBX010000473.1:0-8393 GCA_043740665.1 Candidatus Neomicrothrix sp. | reverse complement strand
CGTGCGGACCCTCTTCAGCTGGATGAGCACGGCCGAGTAGCCGTCGAAGTGCGGAATCGTGAAGAAGGTGACCGGTCCGGCCGCCAGTGCGGCTTCCTTATCGGCGAGGTCGTCGACCACCACGGCGAGGATCGGTCCGTCCGGTACGGTCGCATCGCCGAAGCGCTTGATGTCGGCCTTGCTGAACGGCCGCTCCCACGCGAACACCTTGCCGGCCACGAGCCAGGTGCGGTGTCCGTGGCGTTCGCCCTCACTCACCTCGGGCAAGTCGAGGGCGAGTCGGGCTGCGTCGTCGATCGTCGCCATCGGTCGAGACGATAGCGAGCGGCGTCGGTTGCGACCGACCAGCGCGGTGTCGGTAGTGTCCCGACCATGACCGTGGCTGTTGGAGTGTTGGCGCCGGACTTCAAGCTGGACGGCACCGACGGCACGGAGGTGGGCCGCCGGCCCTATTCGTTGGCCCAGTTCGCCGGGCAGCCGGTGGTGTTGGTCTTCTATCCGGCCGACCACTCGCCGGTGTGCACCGTGCAGCTGCAGACCTACAGCCACGACATCGGCGCCTTCGCCGACGTCGGAGCCCAGGTGCTGGCGCTGAGCCCCCAGTCGGTCGACGAACACGAGGGGTTTCTGGAGGCGCACGACTTCGCGTTCCCGCTGCTGGCCGATGTTGACAAGGTCGTGGGCGACGCCTACGGCATCCTCGGTCCGCTCGGGTTCTACCGCCGCTCGATCATCGTTGTCGACGGTGAGGGCGTCGTCCGCTACGCCCATCGAGCGACCGCCGGCCTGACCTTCCGCCCCACCGACGAGATCGTCGAAGCCGTCCGTTCCCTCTGACCCCACCCCGCCTCCACCGGGCCCCACCAGTTCTTGTGGCAGTGGAGGTACGAGAAGCAGCCCTCAACTGCCGCAGGAACGGTGGCGCAGGTCAATGTCACACCCTCCAGGCAGCATGGCGGCATGGACAACGGCGGAACGGAACGGCCGGACGACCGGCTGCGGGCGCTGGCGGCCCGGCAGCTCGGACTGATCACGCGGGCGCAGGCAGCGGCGCGAGGTCTGGATCACAAAGCCATGGCCCGACGGCTCGAGCGGGGCGAGTGGCTGGTGATGGGTAGCCGGGTGCTCCGGGCGGCGGCGGCGCCCGATCACGCGCTGATGGCGGGACAGGCCGCGCTGCTCCACGTCGGCCGGGATGCCGCGCTCGCTACCCAATCTTCGCTTGCGTTCTGGGACCTCCCAGGCTTTCGTCCTGAACCGGTCGAGCTGATTCGATCCCGCGGGGGCACGACCGCGGGCAACGAGCTCTGCTGGGTGCGCACCAGCACCGCATTCGACGACGGTCATGTCGCGGAGATCGACGGCATGCGGGTCACCACACCGATTCGCACGGTGTTCGACCTCGCCGCCACCCTCCATCCGCTACGCGTCGCCCGGCTGCTCGACACCTGCCACAACCGTGGGCTGGTGTCGTGGCCTGCGTTGCATCAGCTCGTCGACGAGTTGGGCAAACGGGGACGTCGGGGTACCACGCTCATGCGCGAGCTTGCTGCCGAGCGACCAGTGGGGTTCCGGCCCCCCGAGAGCCACCTGGAGGCTCGCGTCAACGAAGTGCTGATACGGGCCGGCCAACGTCCCTTCACCCCGCAGGTCGATCTCGGCGATCAGGACGGTTGGATCGGGCGAGTCGACCTGGTCGACCGAGCTGACCGCGTCGCGCTCGAGGTACAGAGCGAGCGGTTCCACGGCAGCCTCACCGATCGCCGCCGCGACGCCGAGCGGCTTCGGCGCCTGCGGGCCGCCGGTTGGATCGTCATCGAGGCCGACGACTTCGTGGTCTGGCATCGGCCGCAGCAACTGGTTGACCAGGTGCGTCGTGCCCGGGCCGAGAGCCGGCTCCGTCACCTGCGCGCGGCCTAGTTCTTGCGGCACTTGGAGCCTGGAAAAGAGCCCTCTAGTGCCGCAAGAACCGGTGGGGTGGGCGGGTGGGGCGGGCCAGAACCGGTGGGTCAGGATTCGGCGGCGACGCCGAGCAGGCGGGCGCGGGTGAGCGAGCGCATACCGGTGACGAGCAGGGCGATGCCGATGGCCCAGGCGACGGCGCCCATCAGGATCGACACGGGGATGGCGGCGGCGCCGAACAGGGCGCCGGTCGACTGGCCGTAGGCGATCAGGATCAGCGGGAACGTGATCAGTCCCGCGGCCTGCTGAGCGGCAGCGGTGCTCTTGACCCGGGCCGACAGGCGCAGCACCAGCGACAGGGCGATCAGTAGGAACGGCGGCAGCACCCACAGGATCAGCAGCCACCACGACGGGGTGGGGAAGAACCAGCCGCCGGCGTCGGGCCCGACGATCAGGTTGACCATCAGCGAGTAGAGGCCGAAACCGACGATGGTGGTCAGGTAGCCCGGAATCAGGCTGGCGATCAGCTTGCCCAGGTAGATCTCGTGCACGCCGGCGGGGGAGTGGGCCAAGAATTCGCCAGTGCCGCGTTCGCGCTCACCGACGATCGAGCTCGATCCCACCGCCGTCGAGATGGTCAGCGGCACGATCACCGCGATCGGGGCCAGCAGGTAGACGGCCAGCACGTACGACACCTTGGTGCCGGCCGACGCGGCCTGGGGCACGGCGGCCTGGGCGCTCTGCGGCAGCAGTTGCAGCGCCTGCGACACCTGCTGGATCGAGCCAATGTTGCCGACGCTGGTGATGAGCGAAAGCAAGATAGCTGGGATCACCAGGAAGAAGAGCCCGCCCAGCAACGTCATCGGCACCCAGAAGTCCTTGGACTGGGCCAACTGCTTCAGGTCGGTGCGCATGACCGTGAACATTCGGGAGTAGTTCATCGGGTGACCTCCGGGAACGCGCCGAGCCCTTGGGCGGCATCGGGTGCTCGCCGCTCTCGGCGGATGGCGAAGTAGAGATCCTCGAGCGACGGATTGCGGGGATCGACCCGGGTGATCCGAACCCCGGCGGCGGCCAGGGCGGCGACCAGATCGGGGACCCGGCCGAGCGAATCGAGATGCACGTCGACGGCGCCCTCGACTCGCTCGATCTTGGCGACCCCGTCGAGGCCGTCCAGCAGGTCGAGCGAGGCCGGGTCCTCGGCTTCGATCCGCACCATCTCGCCGGGCCAGTAGCGCCGGGTCAGGTCCTCCTGGGTGCCGGCCAGCAGATCGGTGCCGTTCTCGAGCACCACGATCTGGTCGGCCAGGCCCTCGGCTTCGACGAGCAGGTGGGTGCACATGACCACGGTGCGACCCTCGTCGGTCATCTCACGGATCAGGTCGAGCACCGCGTGCGACGACTCGGGGTCGAGCCCCGAGGTCGGCTCGTCGAACAGCAGTAGATCGGGGTTGTGCAGCACCGACCGGGCCAGGGCCAGGCGCGTCTTCATGCCGGTCGAGTACCCGCCGACCTGCTGGTCGAGAGCTTCGAGGATGCCGAACCGGCCGGCCGCGTCACGGATGGGCCCCAGCGCGTTGCGGCCGAGCCCGTAGAGCTCGGCTGAGTACTGCAGGTTGTCCCACCCCGACAGTCGGTCGTACAGCGCCGGCTTGGCCGACACCACGCCGCAGCGCCGCCGGACCTCCTCGCCCGACAGGTTGGGGTCGAACCCGAAGGTGCGCACCCGTCCGCGGTCCGGTGTCATGGCGCCCGTGATCATCCGGATGGCGGTGGTCTTGCCGGCCCCGTTGGGTCCGAGCAGCACGGTGATGCGGCCCTCCGGGACCAGGATGGTCAGGTTCGACAACGCCGGCACCCGGCCAAAGTTCTTGGCGACCTCACGCAGCTCGACCACCAGATCGGTGGGATCGGGCGTCGGGCCGAGGCCGAGAACGGCGTCGGGATGGCCGGATGGATCGGTGCGGGCCACGTTGGTCGGGCCCGGGTCGGACGAGGACGCGGCGGATTCGGCCGTGGCAGAACGAAGAGGGGTCACGGTTGTCTCATCGGCAGTCGGCGGCCGGCCTGTAGCCGGAGGGACAACCCAGTATGTTCGCGACCCCATGGGTGGATGGCGGACGGCGAAAGACGAGGCGAATGGCCCATCCACCGCAACCCGTGCGGGTCTCTTCTATCCTCGTACGCGTGTTCGTCCTCGGCATCGATCCCGGCTTGTCGCGTTGCGGCTACTGCGTGCTCGAGCAGACGACGGGCGCCAAGCCCCGGGCGGTCGCTCTCGGGGTGATCACCACGCCGCCGGCTGATGCCCTGCACCTGCGCCTGGCCGAGCTGCAAGCCGAGCTGCGCGCCCTGTTCGACGAGTACCAACCGGCGGCGCTGGCCATCGAGCGGGTGCTCTTCCAGGTGAACGTGCGCACGGCGATGTCGGTCGGGCAGGCCAGCGGCCTGGCTATGGCCGAAGGCGCGGTGCGCGGCTGCGATGTCGTGCAGTACTCGCCCAACGAGGTGAAGCAAGCGGTGGCCGGCTACGGCGCCGCCTCGAAAGAACAGGTTCAACGCATGGTGCAGACCCTTCTCGGCCTGGCCGAGGTCCCGAATCCACCCGACGCGGCCGATGCCGCCGCGCTGGCGCTGTGCCACTTGGCCATGGCCCCGATGGCCCGGGCCGCGGCGGCGGCCATCGCTCGGAGCGACCGATGATCGGCTCGCTGCGCGGCACGCTGCTCGACCGGTCCGGCACGGGCGAGGTGCTGATCGAGGTCGTCGGCATCGGCTATCGGGTCACGGTCACGCCGACCACCGTCGTCGAGTTGGGCGATCGGGGCGGCGACGTCTTCGTTCACATCCATCACCACATCCGCGAGGACGCCCAGACCCTCTTCGGCTTTCTCACCCGCGACGATCGCGACTGCTTCGAGGCGTTGCTCGGTGCCCACGGCGTGGGTCCAGCCCTGGCCCTGGCCATCCTGTCGGTCCACGGACCCCAGGCCCTGGCCCTGGTGGTGGCCGATGACGACGTCGACTCGCTGTGCCTGGTGCCCGGGGTCGGCAAGAAGACCGCGGCGCGACTGCTCATCGAGTTGAAGTCCCGGCTCAGCGTGCCCATGCTCGAGCCGACGGGGTCGGCGGCATCGGTTTCGTCCGGCGGGCGTCCATCGGCTCGATCCGATGTGCGCGAGGCGTTGGCCAACCTGGGCTACCAGCCCGACGAGGTAGCCGCGGTGGTGCGTGA
This sequence comes from Candidatus Neomicrothrix sp., assembly GCA_043740665.1. GTDB lineage: Bacteria > Actinomycetota > Acidimicrobiia > Acidimicrobiales > Acidimicrobilacustridaceae > UBA4742. The sequence continues at coordinate 3,256 of JAYUBX010000473.1, read as the reverse complement.
TCTGCCCGACGACCAAGATGTTTCGGTGCTGTTGAAGGAAGCCCTGCAGCGACTAGCGGTGAGTTGAGTGAGCCATGCGTGACGAACTGCTGAGCCCCGAACCGACGCCCGATGACCGATCGGCGCAAGCCGTCGGCCTCGACGACGCCCAGGGTCTCGGGTGGATCGGCGACGAGGGCGGCCTGCGTCCGCGCCGACTCGACGAGTTCGTCGGCCAAGCCGAGCTCAAGGAACATCTGTCGATCATCCTCGAGGCGGCCCGTCAGCGCGGCCAGGCCGCCGACCATCTGCTCTTCGCCGGGCCGCCCGGGCTGGGCAAGACCACGTTGTCGGGCATCGTCGCCGCCGAGATGGAGGTCGGGCTGCAGATCACGTCGGGCCCCGCGCTCGATCGTGCCGGCGATCTGGCCGCGATCCTCACCCGTCTGAACGAAGGCGACGTGCTGTTCATCGACGAGATCCACCGCCTGTCGCGTGCCGTCGAAGAGGTGCTCTATCCGGCGATGGAGGACTTCAAGCTCGACATCGTGCTGGGCAAGGGTCCCGCGGCCCGGTCGATTCGCCTCGACCTGCCTCGCTTCACGTTGGTCGGCGCCACCACCCGCACCGGTCTCATCACCGGGCCCCTGCGCGATCGCTTCGGGCTGGTTGCCCGGCTCGACTACTACACCCCGGCCGACCTCGAGACGATCGTCGTGCGTGCCGCTGGCATCCTGGGTGTCGAGGTCGACCCCTCAGGGGCGCGTGAGATTGCCCGTCGGGCGCGGGGAACTCCCCGTATCGCCAATCGGCTGCTGCGACGGGTGCGCGATTTCGCCGAGGTGCGGGGTGACGGCACCATCGATCTGGCCACGGCCAACGAGGGCCTCGCTCTGTTCGGCGTCGACGATCTCGGGCTCGACAAGGTCGACCGGGCCATCCTGTCGTCGATCGCCGTACGGTTCGGCGGGGGACCAGTCGGGTTGTCGACGCTGGCGATCAGCGTGAGCGAACCGACCGAGACGGTCGAGGACGTCTACGAGCCGTTCCTCATCCAGCAGGGCCTGTTGATGCGCACTCCTCGGGGTCGCGTCGTCACGCCCGCGGCGTGGGCTCACCTGGGTCTGATGGTGCCGGCCAGCGCGGCCATGGCTGGGGCCGACCAGCCACCGAACCTGTTCGGCTGATCCAACCGTCCGGCCCAGGGCCCTAACCTGGGCGGCCGTGGACACGGCCGCCTTCGACTACGACCTGCCCGAGGCGCGCATCGCCCAGCATCCGGTCGAACCGCGGGACTCGGCCCGCCTGCTCGTCGATCTGGGGCCATCGGCCGACGACGGTGCGACCCCAGGGGTCGACCATCGCCACGTCCGCGATCTGCCGGGCCTGCTCGACCCAGGCGACCTGTTGGTGGTGAACACCACCCGCGTGCTGCCGGCGCGGCTGCACCTGGTGAAGCCCGAGACCGGCGGCGCGGCCGAGGTGCTGCTGCTCGAGGAGCGTCCCGATCTGGGCCCGGGTTGTTGGGAGGCGCTGGTGCGACCGGGCGGTCGGCTGCCGCCGGGCACGTTGGTGGTGAACCCGGTGACGGCCGAGCTGCTGACGGTTGAGGTCGGCGTCGAGTTGGATGACGGGGTGCGGCTCGTCACCCTGTCGACCAACAGGCAGATCGATCTGGCCGACGGCATCGAGGCGACCGGCGAGATGCCGCTGCCGCCGTACATCAAGGCCGCTCTGGCCGATCCCGATCGCTACCAGACCGTGTACGCCGACCCGAACGAAGCGCATTCGTCGGCGGCGCCGACCGCGGGCCTGCACCTCACCCCTCAGGTCCTCGATGCGGTGGCGGCGCGTGGCGTCCGGGTCGAGGCGGTCGACCTGACGGTCGGTCTCGGCACCTTCCGTCCCATCAAGGCCGACCGCATCGAGGATCACCCGATGCACGCCGAGCGCTATCGGGTGCCCATGGCCACGCTCGACGCGTGCATCGAGACGGCCGAGCGGGGCGGACGGGTCGTGGCCGTCGGCACCACCACGGTGCGGGCGCTTGAGAGCGCGGCGGCCACCGGCCAGCCCGAGGGCCAGACCGAACTCTTCATCCACGGCGACTTCGAATTCCGGGTGGTCGATCGCCTGGTGACCAATTTCCATCAGCCGCGCTCGTCGTTGCTGGTGATGATCGACGCCTTCGCCGGACCTCGATGGCGAGCGCTCTACGCGCAGGCCATGGCTGGCGACTACCGCTTTCTGTCGTTCGGCGACGCCATGCTGCTCACTCGTCATGACCGCTGGGTCGATCAATCGTGACTGAACGGCTGCAATCGTGAGTGAACGGCTGCAATCGTGAGTGAACGGCCGCAATCGTGAGTGAGCAAGTGGTCGAGATCGAGATCGATGCCACCGATGGGGCCGCCCGAACCGGCCGGGTCCACACGCCCCGCGGCACGTTCGAGACGCCGGTCTTCATGCCGGTCGGCACCCGGGGGTCGGTGCGGGCGCTCTCGTCCCAGGACCTCGACGATCTCGGCGTCGAGATCATGCTGGGCAACACCTACCACCTGATGCTGCGTCCGGGCGCCGACCTGATCGCCGAGATGGGTGGCCTGCACCGATTCATGGCGTGGGACCACCACGTGCTCACCGACTCGGGTGGCTTCCAGATCTTCTCGCTCGAACCGATGGTCAGTGATGAGGGGGCCATCTTCACGTCGACTTACGACGGCAGCCGGCACCACCTCACGCCCGAATCGGCGGTCGACGTGCAGCGGGCGTTGGGGGCCGACATCCAGATGGTGCTGGACGTGTGTCCACCGCTGCCGTCATCTGAGGTGGTTGTGCGCCAAGCGGTCGACCGCACCGCTCGATGGGCGGCGCGGGCCCGGCCGGCGTTTCTGGCCGGGCGCGACGCCGGTCGCACCGACGCCGAGCGCAGCCAGGCCCAGTTCGGCATCGTGCAGGGCGGGGTCGATGCGGCGCTTCGGCGCGAGAGCGTCGAACGCACCATCGAGGTTGGGTTCGACGGCTATGGCATCGGCGGGCTGTCGGTCGGTGAGCCGCGTGAGCAGATGTTGCCGGCGCTCGAGGTGGTCACCGCCCTCTTGCCGCCTGACCAACCCCGCTACCTGATGGGGGTGGGTGACCCGATCGGGCTGATCGAGAGCATCGCTCGTGGCGTGGACATGTTCGACTGTGTGATGCCGACCCGCGCCGCCCGGCACGGCACTGTGCTCACCGACGCCGGCCGGCTGAACCTGCGCAACGCCGAGCACGCCCGCAG
>JAYUBX010000472.1:0-3292 GCA_043740665.1 Candidatus Neomicrothrix sp. | reverse complement strand
GCCGACATCGAACGCCACCGCACCGCCCTCGACGCGTAACCCCGCCGGGTGGGGTCAGATCTTGGCGTCGCGGTCGGCCCAGTAAGGGTCGCGCAGCTTGCGCTTGTAGAGCTTGCCGCTGGGGTCGCGGGGAAGCTCGGGCGTGAAGTCGATCGACTTCGGGCGCTTGTAGCCGGCCAGGTTCTCGACGCAGAACGCCAGGATCTGGTCACGCAGCTCGTCGTTGGGCTCGACGCCCTCGGCGGGCTGCACGACGGCTTTGATCTCTTCGCCCCAGTCGTCGTTGGGGATGCCGAAGACGGCGACGTCGCCGATGAGCGGCAGCGTCAGCAGCGTGCCCTCGATCTCGGCCGGATAGATGTTGACCCCGCCGGAGATGATCATGTCGGCCTTGCGATCCTTCAGGAACAGGTAGCCGTCCTCGTCGAGCAGGCCCCAGTCGCCGACGGTGAAGAAGCCGTCGGCGCGGTTCTCGTTGGTCTTGGCGGCATCGCCCTTGTACTCGAAGTCGGACAACGCCAGGCTCATGTAGACGGTGCCTTCCTGGCCGGTGGGCAGGTCCTGGTGGTCGTCGTCGAGGATGCGGATCTCTGACCCCGGCCACGCCTTGCCGACGGTGCCCGGCTTCTGCGTCCACTCGGCGGCGGTGACGATGGTGCCGCCGCCCTCGGTGGCCGCGTAGTACTCCATAACTGCGTCGCCCCACCACTCGATCATGCGGCGCTTCACGTCGGGCGGGCAGGGCGCCGCGGCATGGACCATGCAGCGCAGCGACGACATGTCGTACTTCAGCCGTACGTCGTCGGGCAGGGCCAGCATGCGGTGGAACTGAGTCGGCACCATGTGACTGGTGGTGACCTGGTGGGCCTCGATGAGTTGCAGCATGCGCTCGGGTGACCACTTGTCCATCACCACGACGGTGTGGCCCATGTGCAGCGCGTTGGCCGTCCACATCAGCACCGCGGTGTGGTAGAGCGGCGAGCCGGTGATGTGCACATTGCCGTCGAGGGGGGCCACGCCGAACATGCCCTGGAAGCCGCTGTAGAGCTCGCCCAGCACGTCGGGGTCGATGTCGACCAGCTTGCGCTTGACGCCCTTCGGTCGGCCGGTGGTGCCCGAGGTGTAGTGCATGGGGGCGCCGGCGATGCGGTCGGCGGGCGCGGTGTCGGGCTGGCCGGCGATCAGCTCGTCCCACGGGCGGAAGCCGTTGACGTCGCCGACGGCGAAGCGACCCTCGACCGGCAGGTCGCTGTCGGCCACCGCCTTCACCAACTCGGCAGCGAACCGCTCGTGCCCAACCACGACCTTGGCGTCGCTGTCACCGATGATGTAGGCGATCTCGGGGCCGACCAGGTGGTGGTTGATCGGCGTGATGTAGAGACCGATCTGGGTGGCACCCAGGTAGAGCTGCAGGAACTCGATGCCGTTGGGCATCACCGCCGCCACCGTGTCGCCTCGCTCGAGCCCGAGGGCGCGCAGCCCGTGGCTGACCTGGTTGGCCGCGGCCAACAGTTCGCCTGCCGTGTTCTCGCGTCCGTCTGGCGTGATCAGCGCCATACGTGTGGGGTCGGCTTGCGCCAACCGCCAGAAGCCCAGTTCAGTCATCTCGGTCCCCGATTCTCGTTCTGCTCCGGCCGTCCCGAGTGCCACGCGCCTTCGCGGGTGGTATTTCGGCGACAGCCCGTCATCGACTTTCTGACGGATCATCAGATTAGTCGAGCGCAGAAGTAGAACGCGTTACAGTGCGGCGCTGCCGGTCGATCAGGACCGGGAAATCGCAGAAGCAACCGAATAGCAGCCAAGTAGCAAACGGAGGAGTGCCATGTCCGGCGAGGACGTCCTGAGTGCGCCGAGCGTCATCGAGTATCCCTTCCGGCGAACGACCGGGCCGGTGATCGGCGCCTTCATGACCGGGCTCCGCGAGGGCGTGCTGGTCGGCATCAAGGGTGTCGACGGCCGAGTGATCGTTCCTCCGCAGGAGTACGACCCGATCACCGCCGAGCCCCTCACCGAGATCGTCGACGTTGCTGATGTCGGCACGGTCACGACGTGGTGCTGGATGGCTGACCCGCTCGATTCGCAGCCCTTCGACCGACCGTTCGGATGGGCCATGATCCAGCTCGACGGCGCCGACACGGCGATGGTGCACGCCGTCGACACCGGCGGCGATCCCGACCTGATGGCCACCGGCATGCGGGTGCAGGCGCGCTGGCGTCCCGTCCGGCCGGCCGACGTCGACGCCGACGCGACGGCCGACGACGGCGGTCGCTACCGCGAGGGTCACATCCTCGACATCGAGTGCTTCGAGCCGGCTGGCGACCGCCTGACCAACGAGAACCTGAGCAACGCGGAGATGAACCCATGAGCGACGCCCCCGCCCCCGTCGTCACCCTGCCGGCCAGCCTCCAGGGCATCGAGCCGGTCAAGGCGATTCGCACCCCGGCCCGACTCGACTACGTCTACTCGGCCGGCAAGGCGAGTACGCACTTCCTGCGCGAGGTCGCCAAGAAGCGCCTCGTGGGCCAGCGGTGCCCCGTGTGCAGCATGGTCTACATCCCGCCTCGCGGCTCGTGCCCGGTCGATGGAGTCCCCCTGGGCGAGGACGTCGAGCTCGGTCACAGCGGCACCATCACGTCGTTCTGCGTGGTCAACGTGCCGTTCATGGGCACGATGATGGAGATCCCGTACACCAGCGGGCTCATCCTGCTCGATGGCTCCGACATCCCGATCATGCACCTCATCCAGGAGGTCAACGTCGCTGACGTGCACTCCGGCATGCGGGTTGAGGCCGTCTGGGTCCCCGACGAAGAGATCGGCCCCACCCTCGAGAGCATCCGTTATTTCCGCCCCAACGGCGAGCCCGACGCGCCGTATGACACCTACAAGGACAACGTCTGATGCGCGACGTCGCGATCGTCTCGTTTGCCCAGACCCACCACCAGCGTGAGGTCTCCGAGATCAACGAAGTCGAGATGCTGATGCCGATCCTCGGCGAAGCGCTCGCCGGTGCCGGCATCAAGAACGAGCGGGTCGACTTCGTCTGCTCGGCCAGCTCTGACTATCTCGCCGGCCAGCCGTTCTCGTTCGTCATGTCCCTCGATGCCTTCGGGCCGTGGCCGCCGATCTCCGAGTCGCACGTCGACATGGATGGTGCCTGGGCGCTCTACGAGGCGTGGGTGAAGATGCAGATGGGCATCACCGATGTCGCCCTGATCTACGCCTACGGCAAGTCGTCGCCGGGTGACATCCGGCGGGTCTTGAGCCGCCAGATGGACCCGTACACCGTCGGGCC
>JAYUBX010000471.1:0-2597 GCA_043740665.1 Candidatus Neomicrothrix sp. | reverse complement strand
GGCGTGACGCATGATGTCGTCGCACTGGGCCGGTGAGCCGGCGATGGCGGCATCGTCACTGACTCGACCGAGCGCCACGACCTCGTCGAGCAACGAGCGGGCATCGTCGCCGAGCAGTGCGAGATCGTCTGATACCAGGGCCATCCCACCCGAGACAGCCACCGCGTGCGCCCACGTGCGCATGGCGTCGGGGCTCATGCGGGTCTCGGACTGCCGCAACATCAGGCAGTCGGGATCGTTGAGCCACAGCTTGCGATGCATGAAGCTGCGCGACAGCGTGTTCTGCCACGAGTGCACCGTGGCCGGCTGCACCCGCTCGTAGCCCGCCAGGGCGCCGACGTCGCCGGGTCGTTCGAAGTGCCACGACGGCGCCACATCGGCGCCGATGCGGTTGGCGTCGACCACCCCGACCACGTTGGCCAGCGGCACGCCACAACCCAGGATGAACGTGTCGTCGCCGGCGCCCCGTCGCACCGCGTCGTAGCCGGCGCGCACCCGTTGGGCCGGCGTGAGGCTCGGGTCGGCCCACCCGCCGTCGAAGCTCGGCGCGAAGGTGAAGTCGAGCTTCAGATAGTCGAAGCCGGCATCGACCAGGTCGCGCCCGACCGATTCGAGATGATCGAGCACCTCGGGATGGGTCGTGTCGAGGGCCCACATGAAGCCACCCTGGCCCCCGCCCCACGGGGGATTGAACATGCCGATGAGCGGGTCACCGTTGGCGAACCGAGCGAGCCACTCGGGATGCGCCATGGCGACCTGGGAGTCGGGCGCGACCACGAACGGAGCGACCCAGAGCCCCGGCACGCGACCGGCCGTGGCGATCGACGCGGCGATCTGGTCGAGGTCGGACGGAAACCGATCGTTGGTCGTGAGCCAATCACCGATGGCCGACTGGTACCCGTCGTCGAGCTGGAAGACGTCGAACGGCCAGTCGTCGGCCAGGGCCAGGTTCGAGCGCAGATCGGCTTCGGTCACGTCGTGGAAATAGTGGTACCACGAGCACCAACCCACCTGGTACGGCGCCGCCACTCGGGCCCGACCGACGCGGCCCACCTCGGTGGCCCAGTGCTCGAGCAGCATCGGCGCGCTGGCGCCGTCCGTGGCGCCGTCAGCGATGAGCACCGCGTGCAGCTCGCGTTGCTCACCTGCCGCAATGAGCGCGTCGCCCAGGAAGGCCTCGACCCAGAGCTCGGGTCCAGCGTCACCGTGGCGCAGCCGAAAGGTGCCGTCGTGCCGGTCGCCGCCATCGAACCCGACCAGGAGCGGAGCGGAACCGGCCGCCTGCAGAACCGTCACCCACTCGGACCGCAGCTCGCCCAGTCGCGCCACGGCGGCATCGCCGTGGTGCATGGCGCGAACCAGTTCGAGCGAACCCGAGGTGAGAGACGGGTCGGCATCGATGCCGAAGGTGGCGACGCCGCTGGGCGACCAGGACTGGTACCCATTGCGGAAGAACCGCAGCGGCCCCGGCGCCTCAACCAGCCGGAAGACCAGCGCCACCGACCGAACCGGGACCGCAACGTCACCCCGGTTGGCCAGCGACCACCCGATGGCGGCCACGCCCGGGCCGGGACCAGTGACGACCTCGATGGGGCCCACCCGCGCCGGCCCATCGGTGAAGGGGGCGGAGCCGACCAGGTCGGCATTGACTTCGATCCGATCAGGTTCCAAGCGCACGGCCGGGAGCCTACGCGCGAGGCGTCCCTCGGTCAGTCGTGCGCCTCGTGGTCGTCGTGGCCGGTGGTGCGGGCCGAGGCGGAGAACTTGGCCGGATCGGCCATGAAGCGCTCGCGGCAACCGTCGCTGCAGAAGAAGAAGGTGACCCCGTCAACCTTCATCTGGGCGGGAGCGTTGGCCGTCGAGACCTGCATGCCACACACCGGATCGATGGCGTAGCCGACCCCGCCGCCGTACTGATCGCGGTGGCGATAGAGCCAGTAGACGACACCGAGCAAGCCGAGGAAGACCACATTGAGCACGGTCGTGTAGTTGAGCTGGAGACTGGCGTTGGCCACGATATCGGGTCGGCTCTCGGGGATGAGACCAAGCACGCTGAACAGTCCTTCGACGATGAGCGCAGCGACCACCATCACCGCGTAGAAAACGGCGACCAGGCGAACGGTGAGCCGGCGCCCGTAGTACTTGCGGTAGATCAACACCAACGGCAGCGTGAGCAGATCGGCGAAGATGAAGCTGATCACCCCGCCGAAGCTGATGCCGCCATGCCACAGCGCGGCGGCCATGGGCACGTTGCCGATCGAGCACACGAAGCTGAGGAAGGCGACGATCGGCCCGATCATGGCGTTCTCGACGGTGGTCCAGAACCCGTGGCCCGAGATGAACAGGGTGTTCCACCACGACATGGGCACCATGACCGTGAGGAACCCGGCCACGACGTAGCCGATCACCAGTTCTTTGCGCAGCATGGTGATGTCGGCGATCGAATAGGTCGCAGCGTCGGCCCAGTCGGCCTTCGATCGCACCTTGGTGCCCAGGCTCTCGCCATCGAGGTCGGCCTGTCGTTCGTCGCTCACCATTGCCATGGTCGAGTCGTGACCGCTATCCGAACTGCCAGTTGAACCGGCATCCGAACTGCC
>JAYUBX010000470.1:0-2723 GCA_043740665.1 Candidatus Neomicrothrix sp. | reverse complement strand
CGGCCGCCGAGCTCGAATCGTTGGCGGCCGCGGGTGCGTCGGTCGCCACCGTCGGCTGCGAGGTCAACGACGAGCAACAGGTCCGCGAGGCAGTGGCGGCGGCCGTCGACAACGGTGCCGACGGGCTCGACTTCGTTGTGGCGGCCGCCGGTCGCGGTGGCCTCGGCCCCATCATCACGACCTCACTCGACGAGTGGAACGGCATCGTCGGCACCAACCTGACCGGCACGTTCCTGACCTTCAAGCATGCGGGCGCGGTGCTGGCCCGAAGCGGCGGCGGATCGATGGTGGCGATCTCGTCGATCGCCGGCGTGAGCACCCACCGGTTCATGGGTCCGTACTGCGTGAGCAAGGCCGCCATCGACATGCTGGTGGCCAACCTGGCCGACGAGCTCGGCGTGGCGGGGGTGCGGGTCAACTCGGTGCGGCCCGGTCTGGTCGAGACCGAACTGGTCGACGCGGTCATGGCCGACGAATCGATCGTCGGCGACTATCTCGACCAGATGCCGGTGCGGCGGGTCGGCCAGGTCGGCGACATCGGCTCGTTGGTGCGGTTTCTGCTCGGCCCCGATTCGGGCTGGATCACCGGCGAGAACATCAGCGTCGACGGCGGCCACCATCTGCGGCGCGGCCCCAACTTCGGTCCGGTGGCCGAGGCCTTCTTCGGCGAAGCCGCCTTCGGCATCGCCCCTCTCGACACCCCGTAGTGCTCGGTCCAGACCACTCCCGATCCCCCCACCCGAGGCAACCTTCCGTGTTTTTGCGCACCGGGGTGCGCAAAATCGCCCAAGGTTCGGGCTTTTGGGTTCGGTATTGGGCCTAGTTGGGCAGTTCGGGTTCGACGGTTCGGGACCAGCCGGTGAGGCGCCAGCCGAGTTCGAGCAGACCGGCGGCGATGGCACCGATACCGATGGCGGCCAGGGTCATGGCATCGGTTGGTGCCGGCAGATCGAAGTAGTTGCGCACCGGGGGGATCACCAGCGCGAACACGAACGCTCCGGCCATGGTCGCGACCATGGCTAGGCGCCAATCGTTCAGTGGCCGGGCCAGGATCGCCAGCACCCAGAGCGCCACGATGAACAGTGTGATGAGGGCGGCGGTACGTTCCCGATCAAGCGACATATCGGGCTGGTGCCGGGCCACCAGGTAGGCCGTCATGGTGGCGAGGCCGACCACGACACCCGTGGGTACCGCGAACCGCAGGACGCGTCCCAGGAAACCAGGCTGGGAGCGCTGGTTGTTGGGGGCCAGGGCCAGAAAGAAGCCAGGGATGCCGATGGTCAGCGCGCTGATGATGGTGAAGTGCCGGGGGATGAACGGGAAGGGCAGGCTGATCACGCCGACCGCCAACGCGAGGAACATGGCGTAGAAGGTCTTGGTCAGGAACAGGTTGGCGACCCGCTCAACGTTGGCGATCACCCGCCGGCCTTCCGACACCACCGAAGGGAACACCCCGAAGTCGTTGTCGAGCAGCACGAATCGGGCGACGGCGCGGGCGGCCGCGCTGCCGGATCCCATGGCGACGCCGACGTCGGCGTCCTTGAGGGCCAAGGTGTCGTTGACCCCGTCCCCGGTCATCGCCACCTCGTGCCCACGCGACTGCAGCGCGTGCACCATGGCCCGCTTCTGATGGGGGGTCACCCGTCCGAACACGCTGTGGTGTTCGAGCACGTCGGCCATGGCCTCTTGTTCTTCGGGTAGCTCGCGGGCGTCGTAGGGGTGATCGGCACCGGGCACGCCACACCGCCGGGCGACGGCGCCGACGGTCGTGGGGTTGTCGCCGGAGATCACCTTCACCGTCATGTGTTGCCGAGCGAAGTAGGCCATCGTCTCGGGGGCCGAGGTCCGCAGCTTCTCCTCGAGCACGACCAGGGCGATCGCTTCGAGCTCGGGCGGCAATTCCTCGCCGGTGAGGCCTTCCGGGGCCCGGGTCAGCAGCAGCACGCGGCGGCCCTGTTCGGCGTAGTGCTGCATCCGCAGGGCGGTGGTGTCGGCGGCGGTGACGCGGGTGAGCAAGATGTCGGGCGCACCCAACAACCAGGCACCGTGACCGTCGAACGCCGCGGCACTCCACTTGCGGGCCGACGAGAACGGCACCGTCTCGGTGAGGTCCCAGCCAGGAGCCTGGTCGTACTCGTCACGTACTGCCAGCAGGCTGGGGTTCGGGTGGGGATCCGACGCGGCGATGGCGGCGAGGGCGGCGGACGTGACCGACGCGTGGTCGTCGTCGACATGCTCGACGTTGCCCAACACCAGGTTGCCCTCGGTGAGGGTGCCGGTCTTGTCGAGGCAGATCACGTCGACCCGGGCCAGGCCCTCGATGGCGGCGAGCTCCTGGGTCAGCACCTTCTGTCGAGCCAGGCGGGTGGCGCTCACGGCGAAGGCGATGCTGGTGAGCAGCACCAGGCCTTCGGGCACCATGGCCACCAGGCCGGCGACCGACGCCTGCACGGCGGCGATCACACCGAGATGGGATCGGATCTGGGCGGTGATGAGCAGCGCGGCGGTCGGCACCATGAGCCAGCCGACCCACTTGATGATCTGATTGATGCCGTCGCGCAGCTCGGACTTCACCGGACGGAACCGGCGGGCGTCGGCGCTCAGCGTGTAGGCGTAGCTGTCGGCTCCCACTTTGGTGGCCCGCATGCGACCGCTGCCCGAGGCGACGAAGCTGCCCGAGAGCACCTCGGCCCCGGTCGCTTTGTCGACGGGGTCGGCTTCGC
>JAYUBX010000469.1:0-1940 GCA_043740665.1 Candidatus Neomicrothrix sp. | reverse complement strand
GGTGCGCACGAGTTGCACACCACGGCGGCCCAACGGTTGCGGGGCGACGGGCAGCGCTACACGACCAACCGCCGGGCGCTGGTCGAGCTGCTCGACACCACCGACCATCCCGTGACCATCGCCGAGGTACTGGTGCTGCGAGTCGGTCTGGCCCAGAGCTCGGTCTACCGCAACCTGTCGGTGCTCGAGCAGGCCGGCGTCGTGCACCGAGTGGTGGCGACCGACGAGTTCACCCGGTTCGAGCTGGCCCAGGACCTGACCGAACACCATCACCATCTGATCTGCTCGGCCTGCGGAGCGGTCGCCGATTTCACCTTCGAACCCGACGTCGAGGCATCCATGGCCGACGCCTTCGCCCAGGTCGGTGCCCAGACCGGTTTCCAGACCGATCACCACCGCCTCGACCTGGTCGGCCGCTGCTCGACCTGCCGCGATACCGTGACCGGATGACCGAAATCCTGGGATACACCGCCGCCGGCTTCGAGGGCGTTCGTGACGCCTTCGCCGCCAACATCGACAACGGCAGCGAGGTCGGGGCGGCATTCTCGGCCTACCACCACGGCGAGAAGGTCGTCGACCTGTGGGGCGGCGTGGCCGACCCGGCCACCGGCGCGCCGTGGCTCGAGGACTCGATGATCCTGGTGTTCTCGAGCACCAAGGGCGCCACCGCGCTGTGCGCCCACCTGCTGGCCGAGCGCGGCGAGCTCGACGTCGAGGCCCCCGTAGCGCAGTACTGGCCCGAGTTCGCCGCGGCCGGCAAGCAGGACATGCCGGTCAGCTATCTGCTGTCGCACCAGGCCGGGCTGGCGTGGATCGACGGCACCATGACCATCGACGAAGCCTTGGCGTGGGATCCGGTCGTAGAGCGGCTGGCCGCTGAGACCCCCAAGTGGCAACCCGGCACGGCCCAGGGCTACCACGCCGTCACGTACGGCTGGCTGGTCGGCGAGGTCGTCAAGCGCATCAGCGGCAAGAGCTTGGGCACCTTCTTCCACGACGAGGTCGCCACGCCGCTCGGCCTCGACTGGTACATCGGGCTGCCCGAAGCGCAGGACCACCGGGTCGTGCCGCTCATCGTGATGGAGGCGCCGACCGACGAGGCGCTCAAGGCCATGATGGACCAGTTCACCGGTCCCGACACCAACCTGGGCAAGGCCCTCGGTGCGCCGGGCGGCGCCTTCAGCGATGTCACCGCGTTCAACACCCGAGCCGTGCGCGCCGCCGAGATTCCCGCCGCCAACGGCATCGCCGATGCCCGGTCGATTGCCCGGATGTACGCGTCGATGGTGGGCGAGGTCGACGGCATCCGCATCCTGGGCGCCGATCAGGTCAAGCAGGCCAGCACCCAGCGCACGACCGGCCCCAACATCGTACTGATGGACATGGACATCCAGTTCGGCCTCGGTTACATGGTGCCCTCGACCATGATCGCCAACCGACCCGGCAGCTTCGGGCACTACGGCGCCGGCGGCTCGGTCGGGTGGGCTGACCCCGATGCCGAACTGGGCTTCGGCTACGTCATGAACCGCATGGACCTGGGCCTGGCCGGCGACCTGCGCAGCGCCAACCTCATGAACGCGGTCTACGCCGCGATCTGACCCCCGGTACGATCGTGGGGTGAACGACCCGACGATCGAGGCCACGCGACGGCGAACCTTCGCCATCATCAGCCATCCCGACGCGGGCAAGACCACCCTCACCGAGAAGTTCCTGCTCTACGGCGGGGCCCTTTCGAGCGAGGCCGGCGCGGTCAAGGCGCGCAGCGGTCGCCGGTCGGCGACATCCGATTGGATGGCCCTCGAACAGCAGCGCGGCATCTCGATCACGTCGACCGTGCTGCAGTTTCCGTACCGCGACCACGTGGTCAACCTGCTCGACACCCCCGGTCACCGCGATTTCTCTGAGGACACCTACCGGGTGCTGGCGGCGGCCGACGCGGC
>JAYUBX010000468.1:0-3352 GCA_043740665.1 Candidatus Neomicrothrix sp. | reverse complement strand
CGGCAAAGATCGGCCCGGCCATGAGCACCATGCCCGCTCCCCCACCGAACGGGGTGTCGTCAACCGTGCGATGCGGATCGGTCGTGGCCGCCCGCAGATCGTGCACCCGCACGTCGAGCAGCAGGTTGCGTTGCGCTCGGCCCAGCAGACTGTGCCCTGCGAACTGGGCGACCATGTCGGGAAAGATGGTGAGCACGTCGATCCGCATGGTGGATCCAGCCTGCCACGGGTTGGCTGTCACCCTCGGATCAGTCGGATGCGTCTGACGGGTCTGACGGGTCTGACAGCAGACCGGCGGGGGGATCGATGCGCAGCGTCGATCCATTGGGGCCCGGTTCGATGCCCCCGACCACGAAGCGCAGCGGAACCAGATCACCCGACTCGAGTTCGAGCAGGTCGCTGGCCGGGTTGTCGTGAACGGTCATCACGGTTCCGAGGTCGCGTCCGGCCAGATCGACCACCGACACGCCGATCAGCTGGTGCACCCACAGGGCATCTTCGTCGCCGTCGTCGGCCGCCGTCTTGGGCGCCGCCCGCAGCACCGTGCCCTGCACCGACTCGGCCGCCTCGCGCGATGTCAGCCCGTCGAAGTCGACGATCCAGCGTTGGCCGTGCACCTGCGATCGGCGAACAACCAGCTCTCGGTCGCCGGCCTGCACGACTGCGCCCGGCGCCAGCCGCGACGTCTCGGTCGTGGTGAGGCTCACCAGTACTTCACCCTGCAAGCCGTGTGGCTTGGTGATGCGGCCGATCTCGAGCAGCGGCGCGGCGTCGGTCGCCATCGGGTCGGACCCGATCAGTCGAGGAATTCGATGTCGACCTCGACACCGTCGCGCACGGCGGCGGCCCGAGTGACGATGCGAATCGACGTGGCGACCCGGCCGCGCTTGCCGATGACCCGGCCCATGTCGCCTTCGCCCACGGTGACGTTCAGCGCAGTACGGCGACCTCCGTCGTCGACCTGCACCTCAACCGAGTCGGGGTCGTCGACGACCGCTCGGACGAGGTACTCGAGGACGGCCCGAGCGTGAGCGACGGGGATGGTGTTGACGTCGCCGTCGTCACCATCGTCGTCGTAGTCGCCATCGATCTCTTCGTCGTTCTCGACGTCGTCGAGGTCGAGCGCGTCGTCGCTCACGAAGCCGCGGCTTCGGGTGCAACCGCAGGAGTGGTGCCCTTGAACTGGTCCCAGGCGCCGGAGATCTTGAGCAGCTTCTCGACCGTCTCGGTGGGCTGGGCGCCCTTGTTCAACCAGGACACGGCCTTGTCGTTGTCGATCAGGATGACCGACGGATCTTGACGCGGCTGGTAGGTGCCGACGATCTCGATGAAACGGCCGTTGCGGGGCGAACGGGCATCAGCAGCGACGACTCGATAGGTCGGCTGCTTCTTCTTGCCCATCCGCATGAGGCGGAGCTTGACCACGGTTGTTCTTCTCTCTTCGTACGTGCCGAACCAGCCCGGATGGCGGATTCGGCGGCTTTGGCGACGGGTTACGGAGCCGAGGCGACCAACCATGGTGCGCCGGGGAGGCCGTTCAATTCAAACCGGGCAGTCCCGGCCACTTCGGATCGGGCGAACCGGCGCCGGGAAGGGCCGGCATTCCGGGCATTCCGGCCAGGCTGGCCGAGTCGAGGTTGGGCAGCCGCAGCGGCGCCCGTCCCTGGGTGGTGCGGCCTCCGCCGCTGCCCTTCTTGCCCTTCTTCTTCTTCATCTTCTTCGAGCCCATCCCGCCCATGCGCTTCATCATCTTGCTCATCTCGCGGAACTGCTTGATGAGCTGGCTCACCTCGGCCGGCGACGTGCCCGACCCGGTGGCGATGCGGGTGCGACGAGACGCGTCGATGATCTCGGGTCGGGTGCGCTCGTCGCCGGTCATCGAACGGATGATGGCTTCGACCCGACCGATCTGCTTGTCGTCGATCTCGACGTCGCGGACCTCTTTGGGAATGCCGGGCAGCATCGACAGGATGCCGCTCAGCGGACCCATCTTCTTGATCTGCTGCATCTGGTCGAGGAAGTCGTCGAGGGTGAACTCACCCTCCATCAGCTTGGTCGCGGCGGCCTCGGCTTCATCCTTCTCGAAGACCTCTTCGGCCTTCTCGATCAGGGTGAGCATGTCGCCCATGCCCAGGATGCGGCCGGCGAGGCGGTCGGGGTGGAACAGGTCGAAGTCGGTGACCTTCTCACCGGTCGACACGAAGGCGATCGGCTGGCCGACGACTTCCTTCACCGACAGAGCGGCACCACCGCGGGCGTCACCGTCGAGCTTGGTCAGGATCACGCCGTCGAGCGCCAACGTCTGGTGGAACGACTCGGCGACGGTGACGGCATCCTGCCCGGTCATGGCGTCGACCACGAGGAAGGTGAAGTCGGGCTGGACCGCTTCGGAGATGCGGCGGACCTCGTCCATGAGCTCGGCGTCGATGGCCAGTCGGCCGGCGGTGTCGACCAGCACCACGTCGCGGCCCTTGCTGCGAGCCTCGGCCAAGCCGGCGATGGCGACGCTCACCGGGTCGGAAGCCTCGCTGAACACCGGCACATCGATCTGACGACCAAGGGTGCGCAGCTGCTCGACCGCCGCGGGACGCTGCAGGTCGGCGCCGATCATTATCGGGTTGCGGCCCTGCGACTTGAACCAGTTGGCCAGGCTGGCCGTGCGGGTGGTCTTACCCGAACCCTGCAGACCGGCCAACAGCACCACCGTGGGCGGCTTCGAGGCATAGGTGATCCGGAACGTCTCGCCGCCCAGGGTCTGGGTGAGCTCCTCGTTCACGATCTTGATGACCTGCTGGGCGGGGCTGAGGGCCTTGCTCAAGTCCTCGCCGACGCACCGCTCGCGGATGCGAGCCACCAGGCTCTTGACGACCTGGAAGTTGACGTCGGCCTCGAGCAGCGCCAGTCGGATCTCGCGCAGGACCTCGTCGACGTCGGCGTCGCTGAGCCGTCCGCGGCTGCGGAGCTTGCCGAAGATGCCTTCGAAACGGTCAGAAAGTGCGTCGAACATGGAGGACCGAGGCTAGCGGAGAATCGCCCGAGTCCAGCCCCGCCGATTGTTCATTCGGTCGTCGACGTGGTGGCCGTCGTGTCGCCATCGAGATCGCCGTCGGGATCGTCATCGACGACGACCAGGTTCTCGACCGTACCGACCCCCGGGACGGCACCCGCGACCCGGGCCAGCTCGTCGCGTGCCGCCGACTCGGTGGCGTGGCCCCGCAGGGTGACGCGACCCTGGTCGGCGGTGATCGATGGCTGGGGCAGGTGCCAGGTCCGAGGGGCGTGTTCGAGCTCGAACGAGACCCGGGCCGCCAGGTCGGCGTCGGTGTCGCCCGGCGACGTCACCAGCCGCTGC